>JAFDHU010000012.1 GCA_019308625.1 Deltaproteobacteria bacterium | reverse complement strand
GAAAATGCGGGCACTGCTCCACCAGGGAGACACCATCTACCAGATGATGCAGGTCACCGGCGAGGAGGGCATCACCATGGAAGACTATCTCCTATGGCAAAAGGCCACCTTGCTGGACATGGTATACCTGCAGCAGGACGCCTTTGACCCGGTGGACATCTCCATGCCCCGGGAGCGGCAAAAAGAGAGCTTTGAGCTGCTCAAAAAGCTGATCACCACGGAGTACGCCTTCAAGGACCGGGACGAGGCCCGGGATTTCTTTATCCGCCTGACCGGTATTTACAAGAACTACAACTACAGCGCCCCGGACTCCCCGGAATATGCGCGCTACCGCCAAGAAATTGAGGAGCTGGTGGCCACATACGCCGTGGGTACCTGAAAGGATGGCTATGACGCTGTGGCCGGCGGCTATGCCGTGCCGGCCTACAACTTCAACAACCTGGAGCAACTTCAGGGAATTCTTATGGGCTGCGCGGAGACCCGGTCGCCGGTGATTCTCCAGGTCTCGGGCAGCGCCCGCCGCTACATCACCGCGGCCCTGCTGCCGCACCTGGTCCGGGGGGGCGTGGAGCTGGTGCGATCCCTGGACTCCCCCATCCCCATCGCCCTGCACCTGGACCACGGCGACACCTTTGAGCTGGCCCGGGACTGCATCAACTCGGGCTTTTCCTCAGTGATGATTGACGGCTCCCACCACCCCTTTGAGGAAAACATCCGGCTCACCCGGCAGGTGGTGGAATACGCCCATGCCCGGGGGGTCACGGTGGAAGGGGAGCTGGGGGTCCTGGCCGGCATTGAGGATGAGGTGACCTCCGAGGTCTCCCACTACACCCGGCCGGAGGAGGTGGAGGAATTCGTAGGCCAAACCGGGGTGGACTCCCTGGCCATATCCATCGGCACCTCCCACGGAGCCTTCAAGTTCAAGGTCAAGCCCGGGGAGGAGCCGCCACCTTTGCGCTTTGACATCCTGGAGGAGATTGCCCGCCGGGTGCCAGGCTTCCCCATCGTGCTGCACGGGGCCTCTTCGGTCATGCCCGAGTACGTGGACCTGATCAACCGCTACGGCGGCGTCATGGAGGAGGCGGTGGGCATTTCCGAAGATCAGCTCCGCCGGGCCGCGGCCGGCGCGGTGTGCAAAATCAACATTGACAGCGACGGCCGGCTGGCCATGACCGCGGCTATCCGCCAGTTCCTGGCGGAGCACCCGGGGGAGTTTGACCCCCGCAAGTACCTGGGTCCGGCCCGGGAGGCGCTGGCCGCCATGGTCAGCTACAAAAACCGGCAGGTGCTGGGCAGCGCCGGCCGGGGCTGAGAGAGAGAAAGTTGCTTGAAGGGAGGCCGGGAGAACAAAGTCCCCCCGCCCTCCCCTCAAACTCCCCTCCCAACCCCCCTGCAAGGGATTGGGGTGGGGGTTTGGGGGAGGGGTAAGAGGCGGTGCCCCTTAGCCCCTCCCCTAACCATAAATAGTTTAAGGAGACACCATGTCCGGCGAAGATTTGGACCTCACGGTGGCGCGGCTGGGAGAGAGCCGCATTCCCTCACCCATGTCCGGCACCAGTTTTGTGGGTGATGATGAAGGCGTGCTCTATCATTCCCATTGGATGGAAATGCAGGCCTTCGCGGACTCCAATCGCAGGCCCCCGATGTTTGAGATGGCCGGCCCCCGGGAGAAGATTTTCTTTGACCCCTCCAAGCTCAAGTGCGGCATCGTCACCTGCGGCGGCCTGTGTCCGGGCTTAAACGACGTCATCCGGGCCATTGTTCTGGGGCTCCAGCACCACTACGGGGTGAAGACTGTGTTCGGGTTCCGGTACGGCTACGAGGGGCTCTCCCCCCGGCACGGCCACACCCCCCTGGAGCTCACCCCGGAGCTGGTGGACGACATCCATCACGAAGGCGGCACCATTCTGGGCTCCTCCCGGGGCCCCCAGGATATCGGCGACATGGTGGACACCCTGGAGCGCCTGCATGTGGGGATTCTGTTCACCATCGGCGGGGACGGCACCCTCAGGGGGGCCCAGGCCCTGGCCCAGGAAATCGCCCATCGGGGCCTGAAAATCGCGGTCATCGGCATCCCCAAGACCATTGACAATGACATTTCCTTCATAGACTGGTCCTTCGGCTTTGAGACCGCGGTGTCCGAGGCCAAGGCCGCAATTTACGCCGCCAAGACTGAGGCCGCGGGCTACCGCCACGGCATCGGCTTAGTCAAACTCATGGGCCGGGAGTCCGGTTTCATTGCGGCCGTCGCCACCCTGGTCAACCCGGAGGTGGACTTCTGCCTGATACCCGAGGTGCCCTTCACTCTGGAAGGCTTTCTGGCGGCCTTGAAAGCGCGGGTGGCCGAAAAGGGCCACGCCGTGGTGGTGGCCGGGGAGGGGGCGGGACAGTATTTGATTCCCGGCTCCGGCGAGCGGGACGCCTCCGGCAACATCCGCTTCGGGGATATCGGCGTCTTTTTAAGGGACCGCATCCGGGAGGACTTCCGGCAGGCCGGGCTGGAGGTGAACCTGAAATACATCGACCCCAGCTATATGATCCGGAGCATGCCCGCCAATCCCCACGACTCCGCCTTCTGTCTGCTCCTGGGCTACCACGCCGTGCATGCCGGCATGGCCGGGCGCACCAGTATGGTGGTGGGCAACTGGAAGCGGGATTTCACCCATGTGCCTATCCGGCTGGCGGTCTCCCAGCGCAAGCACATAGATCCCGCGGACAAATTGTGGAACAATGTCCTGGCAGTCACCGGCCAGCCTCGGGACATGTGACCGGCAGCCGGAGAAGAACCCAAACCTAAAAGCAGAACTCACTAATTTCCAAGAAGGGGGTCAAATGAAGGATCCGAAAACCGTCAGGCAGGAACTGGAGAGCCTGGGCATCAAGAATGTGGGCCAGATTTTCTGGAACGCCACCACTCCCCAGCTTTATGAGCAGGTGGTGCGCCGCAACGAGGGCCTCATCGCTCACCTGGGGCCCATCGTGGTCCGAACCGGCCAGCACGTGGGCCGCTCCCCCCGGGACCGGTTCATCGTGCGGGAGCCCTCCAGCCAGGACAAAGTCTGGTGGAGCAAGGAAAACCTGGGCATTGAGGAGGACCGCTTCCACAACCTGTTCCTGCGGCTGCAGGCTTACCTCCAGAACAAGGACATTTTTGTCCAGGACTGCTATGCCGGGGCCTCGCCCAGATACCGCATTCATCTCAGGGTCATCAGCGAGAACGCCTGGCACAATCTGTTCGCCCGCAACATGTTTATCCAGATGAAGACGCCCGAGGAGGCCGCCCACCACAAGCCGGAGTTCACCATCATCCACGCCCCCCGGTTCAGCGCCCTGCCGGAGGTGGACGGCACTAATTCTGAGGCCTTCATCCTGCTGCATCTGGCCCGCAAGGTGGTCTTAATCGGCGGCACCAGCTACGCGGGCGAGATGAAGAAGTCTATCTTCACCATGCTCAACTACCTCCTGCCCCTGGATGAGGTGCTGTCCATGCACTGCTCCGCCAATGTGGGCCGGGGCGGGGATGTGGCCATCTTCTTCGGGCTCTCCGGCACGGGCAAGACCACCCTCTCCGCCGACCCTGATCGCCTGCTGGTGGGGGACGACGAGCACGGCTGGAGTGATGAAGGCGTCTTCAACTTTGAGGGCGGCTGCTACGCCAAGGTGATCCGCCTCAATCCCCAGGCGGAGCCGGAAATTTACGAATGCACCCGCCGGTTCGGCACCATCCTGGAAAACGTGGGCATGGACTATTTAACCCGGCGGGTGGACCTAAATGACGATTCCTTGACCGAGAACACCCGGGCTGCCTATCCCATCACTCACATTCCCAGCGCCTTGCGGGACGGGGTGGCCGGGCATCCCAGCCACCTCATCATGCTGACCTGCGATGCCTTCGGGGTGATGCCGCCGGTGGCCCAGCTCACCACCGCCCAGGCAGTGTATCACTTCTTGAGCGGTTATACCGCCAAGGTGGCCGGCACCGAACTGGGAGTGAAGGAGCCTCAGGCCACTTTCAGCGCCTGCTTCGGGGCCCCCTTCATGGCCCTGCCCCCCAGCGTGTACGGCCGCCTCCTGGCGGAAAAAATCAGGCGGCATGAGGTCAAATGCTGGCTGGTGAACACCGGCTGGTCCGGCCGCCCCTACGGCGAGGGCGAGCGCATCAGCATCGCCTATTCCCGGGCCATCATCCGGAACATCCTAACGGACAAGCTGGAGCAGGCCGAGTTCTCCCCCGACCCGCTGTTCGGCTTTCTGGTGCCCAATAGCTGCGAGGGCGTGCCTCCGGAGGTCCTGGACCCCCGGGCCGGGGCCCCGGACAAGGACCGCTTTGAGGAGCGAGCCCTGCGGCTGCTGGCGGACTTCCGGCAAAACTTCCGGCAATTTGAGGCGGAGATTCCCCCGGAGCTTCGGGAGGCGGTGCTGTAGCCGGACCGCCGTGGACTTCCTGAATCATGAAGATGTTTGCCCAAGCAAGGTCACAGGCCCAGACAGCGGACAAGGAGTCCCATGATCGGTGACACCCTGTACGTATTCCTGCTGCTGGCGGTCACCGTGGCTTTGTTCGCCAGCGACCTGCTACGCCTGGATGTGGTGGCGGTGCTGGTGGTGCTGGTCCTCATGCTGGGGGGAATTCTCTCCCCGAGCGAGGCCCTCTCCGGGTTCGGCGACCCCCTGGTCCTGCTCCTGGCCGGGCTGTTTGTGGTGGGGGAGGCGCTGTTCCGCACCGGGGTGGCCTTCCGCATCAGCAACTGGGTGACTCGGGCAGCCGGCACCAGCGAAACCCGGCTACTGGTCCTGCTTATGCTGGTGGTGGCGGCGCTCTCCGGGTTTATGAGCTCCACCGGCACCGTGGCCATCTTCATCCCGGTGGCCATCAATCTGGCGGCCAAGGCCAAAAGCAGCCCGGCCCGGCTGCTCCTTCCCATTTCCGTAGCCTCCCTCATCGGGGGCATGCTCACCTTGATCGGCACGCCCCCCAACCTGGTGGTGACCACCGAGCTCACCCGCAACAACCTGGTCCCCTTCAGTTTTTTTTCCTTCACCCCCATCGGCCTGCTGATTCTGGCGGTGGGCATCGGCTACATGGTGACGGTGGGCCGCCGGCTCCTCCCCAGGGACACCGGAGAAAAAAAAGAGGCCCGCTCCCGCCTGTCCCTCCGGGACCTCACGGATGCCTATCGGCTCAATGACCAGTTCCATTATCTGGCTCTGGGGGCCGGCTCTTCCCTGGCTGGCAAGACCCTGGCCCAGGCCAGGGTCCGCACCCGCTATGGCGTGAATCTGATAGGCCTGGAACGGAACGGCCAGGTCATGCCGGTCCTGCCTCAGACCGAGCTTATGCCGGGAGACCGCATTTTTGCAGTGGGCTCGCCGGAACAGGTAAAAAGCTTCAGCCAAGCGGAGCAGCTTGAGCTCCTGAGCCTCGGCGAACGGGAAAGAAAACTGGTCCCCCAGGAGCTGGGACTGGTGGAGGTGCTCATCTCCCCCCGCTCCCGGTTCATTGGCAGCACCCTGAGCGAACTGCGCTTCCGGGAGCGCTTCGGCCTCACGGTCCTGGGCATCCTGCGGCTGGGCCAGCCCATCCGGGAGGACCTCATCAACCTTCCCTTGGCCTTCGGGGACTCCCTGCTCATGGGCGGCGGCTGGCGGCAGATTGAGCTACTCCAGAGGGAGCACGGCGACTTCCTGGTGCTTACTATTCCCAAGGAGATGGGCGAGGTTGCCCCGGAGCGGGCCAAAGCCCCCCGGGCCCTGGCCATTGTAGGGGGCATGTTGGCCCTCATGACCCTTAACCTGGTGCCCAGCGTGGCCGCGGTGCTCCTGGCAGCCCTGGCCATGGTGCTGTCCCGCTGTCTGACCATGAAGGAGGCCTATGACTCCATCAATTGGGAGAGCCTGGTGCTCATCGCCGGGATGCTGCCCATGGCCCTGGCTCTGAACAAGACCGGGGGCGTCAGTCTCATTGTGGACCAGGTGGCGGCCCTGGGACAACTGGGGCCCTGGGTCCTGATGGCGGGTCTGTTTGTCATCACCGCGGTGTTGAGTCAAGTGATTTCCAACACCGCCGCTGCAGTACTGCTGGCCCCTATCGCCTTGGGAACAGCCGGGATACTGGAGGTCTCCCCCTACCCCCTGCTCATGACCGTGGCCATCGCTGCGTCCACCGCGTTTGCCACCCCGGTAGCCTCCCCGGTGAACACCCTGGTGCTGGGACCCGGCGGCTACCGCTTCAATGACTTCCTCAAGCTGGGACTGCCCCTCATTGTCCTGAGCATGCTGGTCACCCTGGCAGCAGTGCCAGTGATTTTTCCGTTTTGAGAACCACCAGACGGGCGGACTCTGCCTGGTGTTAAGGATTATTCATGAGCCCCAAACCCATCATCACCCCGGATAAATTTGACGCGGTGCTCTTTGACCTGGACGGGGTCATCACCGCCACCGCCAAAATCCATGCGGCCTGCTGGAAGAGGATGTTTGACGACTTCCTGTCCCGCCGCGCCGTGGAGTCCGGCAGGACCTTGCAACCCTTTGACCTGGCCACAGACTACAAGCATTACGTGGACGGCAAGCTCAGATATGACGGGGTGCAAAGCTTCCTGGCCTCCCGGGGCATTGAGCTGCCCTTCGGGACGCCCCAGGATCCGCCGGGGACTGCCACCGTCTGCGGCCTGGGCAATCTCAAGGACGAAATGGTCAAAGAGAAAATCAGGCACGGAGAAGTGGACATCCATCCGGACGGCGTGGCCCTGGCCCGGCATGTGCGCACCTTAGGCCTGAAAACCGCGGTGGTGTCCGCCAGCAAAAACTGCCAGGAGGTGCTGGAGGCCGTGGGCCTGGCGGAGTTGTTTGATGTGCGGGTGGACGGCAACGTGGCCGACGACCTTGACCTGCCCGGCAAGCCCGCGCCCGACACCTTTCTCCAGGCCGCGGCCATGCTGCAAGTGCAGCCTGAGCGAGCGGTGGTGGTGGAGGATGCCCTCTCCGGGGTGGCCGCCGGGCGGGCCGGGGGCTTTGGCCTGGTCATCGGGGTGGACCGCAAGGGCGATGCCCTGGCCCTGAAAGAGGGCGGCGCCGACCTGGTGGTGGCGGACTTGAGGGAACTGATAGACTGACCCAGGCCGGGGAAGCCCGGGCCCTAAAAATGCCAACCAATCCAAACCTGGAGGACAGACTGAGGTAGAAAATCATGCTGCATCGTGAGGGAGACCCTGTTTTCCCTGGGCAACGGCTACCTGGGGCTGCGGGGCAACTTTGAGGAAGGCGCGCCGGTGCACCACAACGGTACCTTCATCAACGGCTTCTATGAAACCTGGCCCATCCTCTATGGGGAGGAGGCCTACGGCTTCGCCAAGATGGGCCAGACCATCGTCAACGTCACCGATGCCAAGATCATCAAGCTGTACGTGGACGATGAGCCTTTTTACCTGCCGGCTGCTGACCTGCAGAGTTTTGAGCGGGTCGTGGACTTCCGGGGCGGGACTCTCACCCGGGAGGTGCTGTGGAAGACGCCCGCGGGCAAGCTGGTGTCCATCAAATCCACCCGGCTGGTGTCCCTGGAGTACCGTCATCTGGCCGCGGTGGCCTATGAGGTGACGGTGCTCAACGCCCGGGCCCCGGTGGTCATCTCTTCGGAGATGGCCACTCCCCTGGCCGACGAGGACCGCGCCGGCGACCCGCGGCGGGCCCACGGCCTGCGGGGACAGGTGCTGGAGTCCCAGGTCCACTACGCCCAGGAGCAGCGGCTGATGCTGAGCCACACGACCATCAACAGCCGCATGGCCCTGGCCTGCGCCACCGACCATGTCATCACCACCGAGTGCCCTTACACTTTCAAGATCAAATGCTCCAGGAACGCCGCCAAGGTGCTGTACAATGTGGACGCCCAGCCAGGGAAGCCCATCACCATCACCAAGTATATGGCCTACCACAAATCCAGAACCCAGCCCCCGGAAGAGCTGTGCGAACGGGCAGAATGGACCCTGGACCGGGCCCTGGAGCATGGTTTTGAGGTCCTGCTAGCCAGCCAGCGGGAGTATCTGGACGACTTCTGGCAGCGCAGCGATATCCAGGTGATTATCAACCCCGAGCACGCCCGCCATCACAACAAGGAAATCCAGCAGTGGATCCGCTTTAACCTGTTCCACCTGTGCCAGGCCACTGCCCGGGCGGAAAATGCCGGTATTCCCGCCAAGGGGCTCACCGGACAGGGCTACGAGGGCCATTATTTCTGGGATGCGGAAATCTATATAATGCCGTTTCTCATTTATACTCAGCCGCATATCGCCCGGAACCTGCTGGAGCATCGCTATGGCATGCTGGACAAGGCCAGGCGGCGGGCCGCAGAGCTCAACGAGCAGGGCGCGCTCTTTCCCTGGCGCACCATTAATGGCGAGGAAGCCTCGGCCTACTATGCCGCTGGCACGGCCCAGTACCACATCAACGCCGACATCGTGCACGCCCTAAAGAAATATACTGAGATAACCGGCGATGAGGACTTTCTCAACGAGATGTTGGTGGAAACGGCCCGCCTGTGGCGGGATTTGGGCTTTTACTCGGAGAGGAAGAAGGGCCAGTTCTGCATCAACGGGGTGACCGGACCGGACGAGTACAACACCGTGGTGAACAACAACACCTTTACCAATCTGATGGCCCGGGAAAACCTGTGGTTTGCCGCCCACACCATAAGAAAGCTCCGGGAGGAGAAGCCTGAGCACTTCGTTGAACTCCTGGACAAAACCAATCTGCAGCCGGACGAAATTGAAGAGTGGCAGGCCGCCGCGGACAAGATGTACATCCCCTATGACCAGCAGACCGGCATCCATCCCCAGGACGACAGCTTTCTGGAAAAAGAGGTCTGGGACTTTGAACACACCCCGCCGGATAAATACCCCCTGCTGCTGCATTATCATCCTCTGGTCATTTACCGGTACCGGGTGGTCAAACAGGCTGACATCGTGCTGGCCATGTTTCTTCTGGGGGACAAATTTTCCCTGGAACAGAAAAGGCGCAACTTTGATTTTTACGACCCCCTCACCACTGGCGACTCCTCCCTGTCGGTAGGCATCCAAAGTATTTTAGCCTTTGAGGTGGGCCACCACCAGAAGGCCGGGGAATACGCCCGCTACGCCGTGCTGATGGACCTGTACGACGTGGGGGGAAATGTGGCCGACGGCTGCCACATCGCCTCCATGGGAGCAGTGTGGATGATTCTGGTCAACGGCTTTGCCGGCATGCGGGACTACAACGGCCGGCTCTCCTTTCATCCCCAGCGTCTGGAGGTCCTGCAGCAGCTCCGGTTCTCCTTGAGAGTGCGGGGCCGGGTGCTGGAGGTGGACATCCGTGAGGACCAGGTCACCTATATCCTGAAGGAAGGTGAGGACCTGAGTCTGTATCACGTGGGGGAGGAAATCCGCCTCACCTGGAAAGATCCCAAGGCGGTGCGCCAAATTCCGAATTTAAAGGCTTAGGTGGGTTGCCTTCGGAGGGGGATCAGGGAAAGTTCTTAGGAAAAAACCAGATGCCGGGCCATAAAGGCGGGATTGACCTCCGGGGGTCTGGAGGGTGAGAGGCTGGAGAGGCCGTCAACCGCCGGGTTTTTTCCGGGCCAGCGGTTTCGGCCCTAGGCGGCCCGGCCCTTGATGAGATGGTGGAAGAAGGCCTGGATAAACTTGCCGGAGACCACCTCGGGCAGGGGAAAGTCCAGGGAGAATCCGGCAGGCTGCTGAGAGGCGAAGGCAGAGTACACCCTCTCTGAGAGGTCGGCCAGTCGGGAGGCCAGTGCTGCTGACACCTCCCGGCGCTCCCGGCCGGGAAGATCAAAGAGGCGGCAGGCCAAGGGCCGGTTCTCAAAAATCACGCAATCCCCAGCCTCGTTCAGAGGGCACAGAATCCGGGCCTGGCGATAGCCGGCGGCGAAGTCCGCAGTATGGAAATCTGTACCCGTCTCCCGCGCCACCTCCCGGAGCGTCCGGCTGGCCTCCACTGCCCGGTGAATGACCTGCTGGCGGACGGCGCGCTCCAGGGTGGTGTTGATGACATGATGGGTATACACTGCCTCAATAAAGGGCATGAGCACCAGTTCCCGGCAGCATGCCGAGTGGCCCTGGCCGCACCGGGGTTCTCCGTCGTCCCGCAACAGGTGCATATCCACCTCCTGGACCAGCCCCTCATACTCCCGGAAAAAGGGAAATAAATCCACCAGGTGTTTGGTCTCCAGGGCCGGCTCCCGGATGGTCAGGGGCTTCTCCTGTTTGCCATACTTGCGGATGAACCACCACTGGTCAAAGCTGGCGGGCCGGGCCTTGAACCCCTTGAGTTTGCGGCCAGCCAGCTTGTGCCCCAGCCCCTTGCGCAGCAGGTAGGCGTTCACCACCGTGCCGGTGCGGCCCACCCCAAAGCGGCAGTGCACCAGCACCTTTTTCCCCAGAAAAATGCATTCGTCCAGCCAGTCCAGGGCCTTCTCCAGTGCCTCCAGGTCCGGCGCCTCCTCATCGGGGATGGGGAGATAATACACCTCAAAGCCGGCCTCGGCCTCAATCCAGTGCAGGTCGCAAAACTCGGCGCACAGGTTCAGGATGGCACCGATGCCCTGCTCTCGCACTTGGTCCAGGGCGGCATAGGACATGGGTGCCTGGCCCACCGCCAGGCTGTCCGTAATCCAGTCCATCCGATAGCCGCTCCTGACCATTGGCCTCACCCAGTCTCCTGATTCAACCTTTATCCCCGCGTTCCGGCATTTCGGCGTCGGCTGCATATCTCCCAAACCTGGCCTTGAAGTCAGCCGCCATTTCCTCCACCTGGAGCTCGCTGTCCAGGGCCATATCCAAAAGCTGGGTTTTGCCCTGGAGGATCCCCAGCAGGGTCAGGCGGGCCAGGGTGGGGGCAGCGGGGCGGCGGGCAAAGCGGGCATCCAGCAGGTCCCCCCGGGTCTGGACGGTGAACCCGGCCCACTCCAGGATGTCCCGGATGAGCCTCACCCGCCGCAGCCGGTGGTCGTAGTCCGCGCCGCCGCCCTTAAAGCGGAAGGTGAGATAGTTGGCCTCAGAGTCCTCTCCACACAGGGCGTCCAGGACGGCAAAATGATAGCCGAACCGCAGCACTAGATGCAGATATTCCTGGGCCACTACTGCATAGCTGGCCAGACGGGGTGATTTGAAACTCACAATGCCGGCGCTAATGCGGTCCATCTCCTCCCAGTCCAGGTGCACCAGACCTTTTTGCCAGGTCACCTCCGGATGGGTGAGCCCTTCCCAGCAGGCCCGCATCAGAGGGGAGGTAATATGCCGAGGCTCAATGGTCTTTTTGTCCGCGGCTTCTGGGGCCACGCCGCCCTCCAGGTCCAGTACATAAATGGTGATGGGCAGATCGGTGGTCAGTTGCCGGGCCCGGCCCAGTCCCCGGCCGCTTCGCCCCACCAGGGAGAACATCTCGGCCATGCCTTTTTCATGGGCAAACCGCACAAAATCGTGGGCACTGGCGCAGTGGGCCGGAGAAAATTCAGGGGAGGCGGGATCCAGGAGGTGCAAAGGGGCCACCAGTTCCATGACCCGGTGCAACCGGTTCCAAAACGGCGCGCCCGGCCGGGTGGCAGCCCCTTGAAGCTCCCGGGCCGGACCGGGCCTCTCCCCCTGGTAAATCCGGCCGCGGTCGGCATCCACCGTGACCACCTGGCCGGGAGTCAGGCGCCGGGCGGCCCCGGAAGCCGCGGCCAGCACGGGCAGGCCAAATTCCCGGGCCACGGAGGCAAAATGGCTGGCCCGACTGCCGCTCTCCGCCACCACCGCTCGCAGCCGCCCCACCACCCCCGCCAGAGAAGGCGACAGGGTGGGACATACCAGTACCGCTCCCTCGGGCACCTCACCCAACTCCGCCTCACTCCGGAGAACGTAAACCCGGCCCGTCGCCACCCCGGGGCTGGCCGTATCCCCTTCCTCCAGGAGGACAGGCAGGCGGACAGACGGCATCTCCCTGGCTTCCTCCCCGGGGAAGGAACCATCTTCCGTTACCAGGGGCCGTGTCTGCAGAATGTAGCAGGCCCCCAGTCTGTCTTGGCACCACTCGATATCCTGGGGGCAAGCGGCCAACTCTTCCAGGCGCAGGCCCCAGGCGGCCAGAAGGGCCGCAGTCTCCGGGGCGAGGCAGCCCTTCCCGGGAAACTCCGCCGCACAAGCGCGGCCGGGGATGCTCTGCAGCAACCGGGGCTCAGGCTCCCGGGTGAAATAGTGCACCTCCGGTTCGGCACTGCCGTCCACCAGCCGCCGTCCCGGACCAGGGACCGCATACACCGCCACTGCTTCCGGCACCTCCCCCCCGGGCGGCCGGTCCCGGGTGTAAATCACGCCGCTGACCCGGGCCTCAATCATTTCCATGACCAACACGGCCATGGAGGTGTCTTCCTCCGCCAAACCCTGCCGGATGCGGTAAGCCACGGCCCGGGGCGCATATTTGCCGGCCAGGACTTCTTTATAAGCTGCCAGCACAGCCTCGGCGGGCACCTGCAGCACGCTGGCGTACTGGCCAGCGAAGGAGGCCTCCCCATCCTCCCCGACGGCGCTGCTCCGGAGACTGAAAGAGCTGACCCCTTCCTGTTTAAGTTCGGAGAGCCGCTGCCTGATTTCCCGCCTCACCGGGCTCGGGATCTCCCCTTCCAGGACCATGGCGGTCATTTCCCGAGAGAGTTCCTGCAGACGTTCCCAGTGGTCCGGGCGGGCTTCACTTAAAAGCTCTTCCAGCCGGTGCCAGAGGCTATTGTGGGCCAGGAAAAGGTGGAAAGCCCGGGTGGTGATGACAAAGCCCCGAGGGACCGGCAGCTTCGTTTCCCTGAGAACCCGTCCCAAGGCCTGGGCCTTGCCTCCGGCCAAGGCCGGCGCCTCGGCGGCCTCCATCAGCGTCAAAGCGTAGGGCGGGGTTCCGTCTCCCCGGGGGAGGGAAATGGCCGCCAGAAGGGAGGACTCCAGAGCAGCGAAACGCTGCTCCAAATCCCCGTAGGCTAACGGGTGCATGGCCCTCAGGGAGCGGATCAGACCGCCCACCGACCAGTTGAGGGCCCGGACCAGGCGGCTCACCCTGGCCCAATCCACCGGCATCCCCCCGTGCCGAATTTCCTCCAGTTCGGTAATGAGCTCCAGGCTTCTCTTGTCGTGGCGCAGGAGTTCCTTGAACGCGGCGTATTTGTGGTGCAGCAGTTTGCCTGGCGCGAAGGCCTGGAGGGTCCAGTATTTCAGGAACTGGCCGAAATTCATGGGGTCTGGACGGGCGCGGCGGCGGCAGCCAGCGCGCTGGCCACCTTCTCCTCCAGCTCGTCCTTGTCAATGGGCTTGATGCAGTAATCAAAAGCGCCCCACTCCTGGGCCTGGCGGGCCGTCTCCAGGGTGGGATAGCCGGTAAGCATGATGACCTGGGTACGGGGCGAGATTTTTTTCATCTCTTCCAGAACATCCACGCCGCTCATCTTTTTGAGCCGGATATCCAGAATAGCCACATCCACCGGAGAGGCCCGCAGGTGGGCCAAGGCCTCCTCTTCATCGGTGAAAACCGCCACCTGATGGCCTTTGCGCTCCAGGATGCGCTGGACCATCACCGCCGCGTCCAGGATGTCGTCCAGCACCAATATCTGTCCCATAAGTCCTCCTACACGGCGGCCCAGCGGTGGTCATACAGGTTGAGCGCCGCCAGTTCCTCGCAAGCATCCACTACGGGCCTCTCCCAATCCACCGGGAGGATCACCACAAACAGGGCTCCGGGGCCTGCAGGTTTTCCGGTATGGCCCAGAAACTCCGGCGGAGCCGGGCTCACCGCAAAAATCCTGCCATGGTGCTCCCGGACAATGCCGTAGGACACTGACAGGCCGAGGCCGGTGCCCACCCCCGGGCCCTTGGTGCTGAAAAAGGGTTCAAAAATCCGTTCCAGGTCCTGGTCGCTGATACCGGCGCCGGTATCAGAGACGGTCACCACCACATGATTTCCCTGGGGGCACAGCTTGGAGGTCATCCGAATAAGACCGTCCCGGCCGATGGATTCAAAGGCATTGTTCAACAGGTTGAGCCACACCTGTTTGAGCTTCTCCCGGTCCCCCCGGATAAGCGGGATCCGAGGGTCAAGGGAGACCTCCAGGTCCACCCAGTCCTGCTTGAAGATATGCCGCACCAGTTGCAGCACCTCGTCGATGGACCGGTTGAGGTCCATTTCCTCCATGCGGCTTTCGCTCACCCGGGAAAAGTTCAGCAGGTCGGCCACGATGCGGCGGGCGATTTGGGTCTGTTTTTCAATGATTTTCAGATACTCATGGCTTTCGCGGTCCGGGGGGATGTCTTCCAGGAGCATCTGGGCATAGCCCAGGATGATGCCCAGGGGGGTGTTGATTTCGTGGGCCACGCCGCCGGCCAGCTTGCCCAGCTCCTCCATTTTCACGGTCTGAATCAGCTTTTCCTGAAAGCGCTTCATTTCGGTAATGTCCCGGGCCGTGAGCAGCAAACCCACAATCCGGGCCTCGTCGTAAACCGGCACCTTCACCATGTGGAACCAGTGCTGGTTTTTCCCTTTGCTGATTAAAATTTCCTTGGAAAGAGGCTTGCCGGTCCGCATGATCTCCAGGTCTTCGGCTCGGAAAAGCTCGGCCTTCTCGGGCGGGAAAAGATCGGCGTAGGTTTTGCCCAGGATGTCGGCTTCGGTGAAGGAGAAATATTGGCAGAAGGCGGGATTGACGGCCCGGAAGCGCAGGTCGGCATCCTGGAGGCTCATCAGGTCGGGGGTGACGTCCAGGATGGTCTTGAAAAGTTGCTGCTGCCGGGTGATGTTTTTCTCCGCCTCCTTGAGGTCCTCAATATAGGAATTCAGGCTGAGGGCCATAAAGTCAAAGGCTTCAGCCAGGCTCTGGATTTCGTCACCGGCGTTTTCCCAATAAACCCTGCAGGTACGACAGGCCTGGATCTTTTGTTCAAAAGCTCCGGGAGCGCACTCCGGACACAGGGTACCGGCCAGATACCAGCAGCGGCGGCGGATGTCGCCATAAGCCGGGCATTTCGGGTTCTGACAGTTTTTGATCTCCCAACAGTTTTTTTTGAGCCGTGGTCCGGTTTGGACATCCAGGTTGCCTTTGACGATCTCCTCGGCGGATTTGCGCAACACATCCAGACGCCGGGTAACGGTGCGGGCAAAAAAAGTGCCCAGTACCACGGCCACCACCCCGCCGCCCACGGAAACACTGAAGATAATAAACAGCAGGCGCTGCACCGCGGCTTGGGCCTTCCTCTGGGAAAGTCCCACCCGCACCGTGCCCAAGCGCTCGCTGCCGATGGCCACCGGCAGGGCGAAGTCGTAAACCCGCTCCGCTTCATCAATTTCCAGCAACTGAATGTGGCGCTCAGCCCCCGGCGGCACCACGTTGGCGGCTTTCAGATTGACCGGGAAGCCGCTTTTGAAGGTGTGGGACAATACTTGGCCGGATTTGTCCTGGATAAAGACATAAACAATGTCGTCGCTGGATTCCTTGATTTCATCCACCATGTTCTTGAGGCGGAGAAAGTCCACCGCCAGCATGGGGTCAGCCGCCCGCCCGGCCAGACTCAGGCCCAGGCTCAGGCCCCGTTTTTTAATTTCCGCCAGCATGGCCCGGCTGGCGATGCGGCTGACAAACAGGGCCGACAATACCCCGAAGAGCAACACCACCGCCGTGATGCCCAGGATTATTTTGCCTTTAAAAGATAATCTGGCTAGGAATCGCATGAATCCGATTTGTTCGGTCTGCCCTCATGGCGGCGGCTTCAAGGTTCGCCCTCCCTGGGCTTTTACAAACTCGGCCAGCTCCCGCACCGGATCAAAGTCTTCATCTTTGGCCGGAATCACCCGAATGAAACCGGCCCTTTTCAGGATGGCGGCGTGCTGGGGATTTTTTATATCCAGGGCCAAAAGCGCCTGTTTGGTTTTCTGGACCACCTTCGGGTCCAGCCCTCGCCGGGCGGCATACACCCAGCCCGGATACCAGGGGGTATGGGCCAGGATGCGGATTTCCTTGATGTCAATCTTGTCAGCCAGGACATCCAGGGTCCCTTCCCGAATCAGGCCCACATCGTATTTCCCGGAATACACCGCCATGACCACTTTTTCCTGCTTACCCCCCGGCCCGGGGGAGAAAGCGATCTCTGCCAAATCCTCCCGGCGGATGCCGTGCTTCATCATCAGACTCATGGGGTAGAGGAAGCCGCCGGCCGAGGTGGGGTCCACGGCGATCAGTCGTTTGCCTTTGATGTCCGCCAGGGTCTTGATCTCCCGGTTGTCAGCCCGGCAAATGATCTGGCCCCGGAATTTTTCCTTGCCTTTTTTCTCAATCACCCGGACAAAAGCCCGGGCCCCGTAACGGTCGGCGATTTTCACGTAAATAAAGGGGTTACTGAAGGAGATGTCAATGAGGCCCCGACCCACCATGTGCATATGCTCATCAAAGGTGTCCGGGAAAACCTGACGGAACTTAAGGCCGGTGGCGCGGCACAAATACTCCACCAGCAGGTGGTGGCGCTCATAGGAAACCGTGTGGGCATACTGCGGCAGGTAGGCATAGGTGACGGCGTTCTCCGGGCGGTAGACCGTGATTTCTTCCCGTTGGGACAGGTCAACCTTTTTGACCGGCTCACTCTCTCCGCAGCCCCCGAGGAGAATCGCAGCCCCCAGCACCAAGGCCACAACCCCCACCAAGATCCCGGTCGCCCTGTCGCGGGAGTGACAGCGCTTTCTGGTCATCAGAACAAACCCAGATCTTTGGGGTTAATATTATAATTTTTCAGCCATTTCCACAACGTAACTCGACTGACTCCGAGCTTGCGGGCGGCTTCGCTCTGGTTGCCCCCGGCTTCCTTCATGGCCTGAAGGAGCAATTCCCGGTCGCCTGCCGGACTGGCCCTCTTCGCCCGAGTGAGCCGCCGTCGGTGCGTCCCTCTCCTCAGGAAAAGATGGACCGGCAGATGCTCCGGCAGAATGTGGCCCCCGGGACACAGTAGAGTGGCATACTCCACCGCGTTGATGAGTTCCCGCACATTCCCGGGCCAGTCATAGGTCATGAGCGTCTCCAAGGCCCCCTGGCTGAAACCTTGGATGTCCTTCTGGGCCTTGAGGCCGGCCCGCTCCAGGAAATGCTCGGCCAGCAGAGGAATGTCCTCCCGCCGGGCCCGAAGGGGAGGCAAATGCACCGGGATGACGTTCAGACGATAGAAAAGCTCCTGGAGGAAGCGGCCCTCGGACATCAGCTGGTCCAGGTCCCGGGTGGTGGCGGCAATCAGGCGCACATCCACTGACACCGTCTCTTTCCCTTCCTCATCCAGGCTTTTTCCCTCCAATATCCGGAGAATCCTGGCCTGGAGGGCCAGGGGTAGATCCCCCACCTCTTTCAAAAAGAGGTGTCCCCTGTGGGCCTCCAGCAGGCGGCCTGGGCGACCGGACTTCCCTGAGGCTGCCCGGGTGGTGCCGAAAAGCTCGCTATCCAGGAGAGAGGCCGGCAGAGCTCGGCAGTTGACGCTGACAAAGGGCCCATGCCGCCGGGAGCTGAGGCGGTGAATGGCTTGGGCCACCAGCTCCTTACCGGTGCCGCTCTCCCCGAAAATGATTACCGGGGCCTCGGTCTGGGCGGCGCTGGAAATCAGAGAAAAAAGCTGGAGCATGGCGGCAGACCTCCCCAACAAACCCTGGAAGCCGTGTTCCTGGCGAAGCTCCTGGCGATAACGGGCAATGAGCCGTTCTTGGGCCACTAGGTCGCTGATGTCCAGGATAATTTCCAGCCCGCCGGCCACCTGGCCGGCCTCGTCCTGCAGGAGCACGGCATTTTTCAAGACATGCTTCAGGCTGCCGTCTTTGGCCACCAAAACGCATTTGGAGGAGGGTATGGCACCCTCTTGGAAAAGCTGGCATTGGTGCCGGGTGGGTCCCTCGGGGCTGAAACAGCGGTCGCTCCTGATGACCGCACAACTCTGGCCCACCAGTTCCTGGCGACCATAGCCGGTAATCTTCTCCATGGCCTGGTTGACCCATTGAATCATCCCGGTAGGGTCCACCACCACCACTCCTTCCTGCATGGTTTCCAATACCCTGCCGCAAACTGCCTCAAGACGGATCATTCTCCCAGCCCCCGGCAATATGTTTATGTTAATGATTAATATTATGTTAGCATGTTAAGACAAAAATGGATTTATGTCAACAAAAATTATTGACAGTATAAAAATTTTTAATGTAAAAGTTAACAAACAATGCTCCCTGGAAAAACGGATGAGGAAGTCGTCAAACCAGGCACCTTATCGGAAGAGTCTACCCCCCTCACCCCGGCCCTCTCCCCCCGGGGACCGGGGGGAGAGGGGGACTTTCCCAGTGATTCTCCCCCGGATGCTCTTTAATCCCCTCTCCCCCCATGGGGGAGAGGGGAAGGGTGAGGGGGAATTCTCCATGCTCTCCCCCGACCCTGAAAGCCGGATGTCGGAACTAAGGACATAATCGGATTTCCTAATTTGAACGGAGGCCTTTTTATGAACAAAAAGACGTGGTTGCTTGTGGGAGTGTTGGTTTTCCTGGTTGCCGTGGCGGTCCTGCTGTGGGCCGAGCCCTCCTGGGCCGTGAAGCTGGAGGATGCCATTGCCATGACGCCCAAGGGGACAGGCAAAGGCCAACTCAATATGGACGCCAAAGCGGGCTTTCTGGGAATCCCCGGGGCCCCCAGACCTTTCTGGCTGTGGGGGATTCTGTGGGCCATCTGGGTAGGCTGGATTTTTTCCACGGTGGGCGCCTTCGGCGGCATCATGGCCGGCGTGGGCCACATCACCATTTTCGGCTTGGCGGATTTCGGCCGGGCCTTCAAAAAGACCAGCCCGGTGTTGAATAAACTGATCACCGACTCCATCCGGGTGTCCAACCAGTGGTTGGTGGGCTTGTCGGCCCTGATTTCCTCCACCAACTACTATCGCATGGGGAGAATTGTGTTGCCGCTGGGACTCTTTCTGGCCGGCGGCAGCATTCTGGGGGCCTACCTGATCCCGGTGCTGACGGCCGGGAAAATCAAACTCAGTGCCTACATCGGCTATTTCGGCCTGTGCGTGTTCCTCATCGCCGGGGTGCTGTTTTATGAGACCACCGAGAAGGGGCAGGCCAAGAGAAAGGAAGCCCGGGCGGCGGCCAGGGCCTTTGAAGAGTCGGTGAAGGCCAAAAAGGCCGGTGGCAGCGTCGCGGACCTGGGCACCAGGATCACCAGCTTTACCGCCACTCGGGTAAAGTTTACCTTCGGCGGGGTGGAATTCTCTTTCAACCCCATCCTGCCGGTGATCGGCGGCTTCTTTATCGCCGCCCTGGCAGCCTTCCTGGGAATCGGCGGCGGCTTCCTGTACGTGCCCTTCCTTACCTCGGTGACCGGCCTGCCCATGTACATCGTGGCCGGCACCTCGGCGGTGGCTGTGCTAGTGGGGATGATCACCTCCATCTTCAGCTACATGATTGTCAAGGGGGTGCCGGTGGACTTTCTGCTGGTGGGCGCCGAACTGGTGGGCATCGCCACCGGCTCCTTCATCGGGCCCTACACCTCCAAGTATATCCCTGACGTCTGGCTGAAGCGTCTGTTCGTGGTCCTGGCCATTTACGTCGGGGTGCGCTATACCAGCAAGGGTTTCCTGGGTTACTCGGTGGTCCCTCCGTTCTAAAAATGGAGAAAGCAATAGGGTGGGGCCGGCCGGATCGGCCCCACCGCTTGGGAGCAAGCCGTGGACATGCCCGTTTTCTTCAGGGTCCTGGACCCATACCTGATCTGGTTTTACCGGCTCACGGGCCACGCCCTGCCGGACTTCTTTATCGGCACCTTTGTGCTGGCCGTCATCGTCCTGATTCTGGGGGAGTTTTCCATTTCCTTGGCTTTTCTGGCCAACAAGAGGCATATTGACCAATTCACTCGGGAAGTGGTGAAGTACCAGAACATCTCGGTGGATGCCCTCAAGGCCGGAGATGAGCAGGCCTATGCCGCGGCCAACAAGCTGGCCAACGATGCCTTCGGCAAATCCTTTTTCCAGCAGATTGCCCTGTCGGCCGCCTTTCTTTGGCCCATCCCCTTCGCTTTGGCCTGGATGCAGTTCCGCTTCCTGGAGGTGGAGTTCCCTATCCCCCTGATCGGTATAAGCGTCAACTTCATGGTGATGTTTCTGGTGGTCTATGTGGCGGCCTACTTCCTGTTCAAACGGGTCAAGTACCGGCTGCCCTTTTTCCGCCGCATCAAGGTCATCCTGGATTCCTATGAGGAGCAGCTCCAGGAGATGAAGAGCCTGGTTGATCTGGCGGCGGAATCCAAGACCAGGGTGAAGTAACCATCAGGTAAAGGCGGGAGGCTGGGGTCTGGGTGCAAGGGAGGCGACAGGGCATTTCTCCGAGTCGGGGGACTTGGGACCTTGAAAAAGTCAGAGAGGAAAGGAGGTTAAACCGTGGCTAACGTCCTGCTTTGGGCGGATAACCCGGAAATAAGAGAGGTTCTGGGAAAAAAAGGACACAAGCTTTTCAACTTTACTGATAAAGAATCGGCCCTGGAGTGCATCCGTTCCCAGAAATTGGAGTTGGCTTTGGTGGAGGTGGACCGACCTGCCGGCCTGGAAGTGATGCAGGAGCTACGCCAGCTCAGCCCGGACCTGCGCTTGCTTATGATTACCGGTGCACCCGATTTGTCCTGCCTGCGGCAGGCCATCAGGCTGGGTGTCCAGGAAATCCTGTTCACTCCTCTGGATCCGGCAGAGCTGGAGAGCAAAGTGGCCAAGGTGGCCAAAGCCACCAAACGTAATCTGAAGGAGGCTCTGGCCCTGTAGCGGCCAGATTTAATGAAGTCAGTTGGCGAAAAGGAGAGGCGCTGATGAGTGATATCAAACCACTGCACCGGGCCAGGTCGCAGATTTATAATTTCTTGTCCACGATACTCCGGGACGAAATTTCTCAGGAATTGTTCGACAAACTTCGGGGAACGGAGTTCCGCCAGGCCCTCCAAGACTTTGGCAACCACTGCCCCTTGGCTGACCTCAAGGCCGCCTGGGGAAAACTCCTGGCCTCTTTGGAGCAGGCCAGCCCTCAGGACTGGCCGGCTTGGCGTTACGAATATGCCGATATCTTTCTTAATGCCGGGGCAAACCCTGCCTTCCCCTATGCTTCCTGTTACCTTTTGCGGCAGCCGGTGGTAATGGGGGCGGTGCCGGAAGTGCGCAAGTTCTACCGTCAGGCAGGCGTGCACAAATCTCCTGCTTATCCTGACCTGGATGACCACTTGGCCGTGGAACTAGAGTTTATGAGCCACCTGGCCGGGATTATTGCCGCCGCCGACGACGGCGCTCCGGAAATGGTGAAGCTATTAGACGATTTTCGCCGGGAGCACCTGATGGGCTGGTTACCGGAATTTTGCGCCGTCCTGGATAACAGCGCCCAGAGTCCTTTCTACAAAGCCCTGGCCGATGTCCTCCTGGCGACCTTTTTCCATGACCGGGCCCTGGCCCTGGCGCCGGAGGCCAGCCGGCAGGAGGCCTTCGTCATGCTGGGCCAGGCTCTAAGCGTCCTGAACCTGAGCCGGGACCTCTTTACCTTGGCTGAGGGTGCGGTGCCGGAAGCTCCGGACAAGATGGTGCCCACCCATTGTTACCACTGCAATGCCCAATGTGGCATGAGCGTCAAAGTCAAAGACGGGATCATCACCGGCATCACAGGCTTGGAAGGGGATATCCGCAGCCTCGGTCGCCTCTGCCCCAAGGGGGGGAGCGCGCATTACATCACCTACAGCGCCTATCGCCTGAAAACCCCCCTGATCCGGGAAAACGGCCGTTTCCGCAAGGCCTCCTGGGAGGAGGCCCTGGATCGCGTCGGTGCCGGTTTGAATTCTATTGACTCAGAAAGAGTGGTCTTTCTGCGGGGCAATGATTTTAACAACTGGCTCACCGAAGGGATTTTCAAGGCCTACGGCGCCCACATGGTGACCCATCGCACCATGTGCGACAATCCCATGCGCATGGCCAATGAGCACAATCTCAACGACAAGCGCCCCTGGATTGATTACCGGGAGTCCGACTACATTCTGAATTTCGGCCACAATGAATTCGCCTGCAGCCAGTCGCAACGCAAACTCAAATACCTCAGGGATGCTCTGGATCGGGGGGCCAAACTGGTGGTGGTGGATCCCCGCCGCTCGGAAACTGCAGCCGCGGCCACGGAATGGCTGCCCATCAAGCCGAGCACGGATGGCGCCATGGCCATGGCCATCTGCTATGTACTGGTGAAAAATAATCTCTATAACAAGGAATTCGTTGAGAACTGGACGTATGGGTTTGAGGAGTTCAAGCGCCGGCTGCTGGGCGAGGAAGACGGCGTGGCCCGCACCCCGGAATGGGCGGAAAAGATTTGTGACGTGCCGGCGGCCACCATTGAAAGAATAGCCCGGGAACTGGCCGAAGCCGAGCATCCCACTGTGGTCTCCTGGACCGGCGTGGCTCAAAGCCCCAACGCCTTCTACGGCTCCATGGCAGTGTGGGCCATCAACGGTCTGTTGGGCACCTATGACGCCCCCGGCGGCCCCAGCCTGCCCTTCAAACGGAAGCTCAAAAGCGCCTGGGGGCCGGGACAGGAAAAGCCGCCCGAGAAGAAGACAGAAAAAATGCACAAAATGAAGATGTGGGCCGGTTATGTCCATCCCAACTTCCCCCGGGATGTGGCTGCCGGGCGCATTGAGGCCTTGGTCAATTACTGGGGCGATCCGGTCCTTTCCTGGACCAATTGCCAAGCCACCGAAGAGGCCATAAAAAAACTCAAGTTTGTGGTCACCATTGATGCCTTTATGTGCAATACTGCGGTCCTCTCCCACATAGTGCTGCCGTCGGTGTCCACCATGGAGATGAGCCGGGTGTATTCCGAATGGGGCTATGACGCCGCCATTTGTATCACCCAGAAGTGCATCGAGCCCCTGTATGACAGCCGCCCGGATTTCTACATCTTCACCGAGATCGGCAAGCGCCTGGGTATGGGACAATACCTCCCCTGGAAAAGCGATGAAGAGGCCATGGCCAACCAACTGGCTGGCACCCCCTGGAGCCTGGAAGATTTGAAAGCCAAGGGCTATCTGATTACTGATACGGCTGAATACTACAAGTATAAGAAATGGGGAAGTCTGAATCCGCCGGAGGGGTATGGCGCTTCGGGCAAGACCAAAACCGGCAAGTACAACTTCAAAAACCCGGTGGCGGAGGAAAAAGGCATTGATCCGCTGCCGGATTATAAAGATCCATATGCCGACTGGCCGGATCTCAGGCCCGACGCCGACTTTCCCTTGCTGCTAGGCAACTTCCGCTTTGCTCTCCACGAGCACACCAGCACCCAGAACAACTATTTCCTCATGTCCCAGGTAGGGAAAAACCCCGTCTGGATTAATTATCTGGACGCCAAGGCCCGGGGCATTAAGAACGGTGATATGGTGATGGTGGAGTCGCCTTGGGGGCGCATCACCACCGAGGCCCATGTCACCTGGTTTATCCGCCAGGGAGTAATGGGCATGGGCGGCGGTTTTGGCCATATCCGGGGCTTGGAGGCTGACCCCAAATATCCCCGCATGGGGGGCACCAAAGGGGTGGGGGCATTACTGCCTCCCAACGTTTCGGATATTTATGCCGGAACCCCCCCGTTGAAACTGGTCAAAGCCCAGGTAACCAAGGCCTGATCCGGTAAAGGGGATGAAATTTTAACTTCACCCCAGGTAGTGCGGTTATGGCCGGTTTGGAATTAGGAAGAAAAGAACCTGGAGCAAGAGTGATATGGCCATGAAGAATCTTTTTATCCCCCGAACCCATATAAAGGACAGCGTCGCCCCATTGCTGTAACGCCTCCCCGAGAGAGGCAGTCCTTCCACCCTGGGCAAAGGCGGCGAACCGTGGTCGGGCATGGATGTCTCCAAGCGGTGTTCTTGATTCAATGCGGCAATCAGCTATCAGATGGTCGCGACCTTATCATGGGGAATCTCAGTTCTTCATTTTACACCCTGTAAAAAAACTTGGCGGGGGTCCTCCGAAATGGCCTACCCCGATTTATTTATATTTTAATTTACCATTTTATTTCAGATAGATAGCCTCACAACTGTCTCTCCCTACCGTGGTATACAGCTTGAATTACTGCTGTCCGGTAAGGATTTTGCGTGGGGTTAGCCGGAAGCCTTATCATGGGGAGAAAGGAGGATAATGGTATGCGGACGATTCTTTTAGGGGTAAGCGTTTTGCTCCTGGCCCTGTTTCTGGCTTTTACTCCTCGGGCGGCTCTTGCCATTTCTGCCGATGACCTTTTGGAACTTCTGGTGGAGGAGAAGGTTATCACGCCCGAGAAGGCTGCGAAGCTGAAACAGAAGGTCCGGGAAAAGGAGAAGGCGCGGAAGGCGCAGGAGGAGGCCCGGCGCGCCCGAGAACTGCAGCGCATCAAAGAGGAGGCCAAACGAGAGGCAGTGAAGGAGGCCCAGGTGGCTGCCGCGAAAGCCGTTCCCAAGCCCAAGGTGATCGTGGGTTACCGGAAAGGCTTCTTCATGCAGACGCCCGACGGCAAATTCCGGACCCGCATTCGTCTGGCCTTCCAGCCGCGGTTTACCTACATCGACCGGGACTCGGACATCCATCGGCAATATCTTGACGGCAAAAATGTGAACGAAGACGCCATCAACACCTCTTACTTCCGCATGCGGCGGCTACGTCTATTCTTCGATGGCAACGCCTTTCACAAAGACCTCAAGTACTTCCTGCACATCCAATTGGAGCCCGACCGGGGGGTTAATGTCCACGACGCTAACGTCTACTATACGGGAATAAAAAATGAATATGGCAGCATTATTCCCTGGGTGGGCCGGGGCAAGATCCCCTACTCCCTGGAGTTCTGGAACTCCGGGTTCAAGCTTAACTTCGTGGAGCGTTCCATCTTCTCCGGGGAAAACGACCGCAACTGGCCCGACAACGTGGCGCCTTTTAGCGGCCCTGCCCCCGGCAGTAACAACAAGTTCCACACCGGCGGCTTCACTCTGTACCGGTCCCAGGGGGTCATGCTCATGGGGGACGTGAATCTCTGGGCTCCCCGCAACTTCCGCTACTGGTTCGGCATCTGGAACGGCGTCAATACCCGGGGCCTTGACAATATGAACGACGACCGCTTCTGCTACTCCGGACGCATCCTGTTCGCCCCCTTACCCAACGGTGGTCCCACCGATTCGGAGCTGTTTCTGCAGGGGGACTACAACTACCACAAATCCTGGCCCATGTTCTACATCCTCTATTCCATGTATACCAATGCGGATCGGGTATCCTATCAGGGTAGGGCGACAAACGCCGAAAGTTATGGCTATGACTTGGCGGCCTGCTTCAAGTGGCGGGGCTTCTCCCTGCAGTGGGAAGGAGCGCGGGAAACCTACCGGCTCCTTAACTGGTTCCCCAACGGCGCAGACCTGGCCGCCCACCGGGAGGCCTGGTACATTGCCGCCGGCTACTTCCTTTTGCCCAAGCGGCTGGAGGTGGTGGCCCGTTACGCTTACGCCAACCGGCTGAAGGACCGGAATCCCCAGAACCAGTGGCTGCTGCCTAATACTACCAATATCATGGCCCGGAACGATAAGGGCGTCCTGGTCAACAATGCGGTGGAAGGCATCCTGCGGGAATACACCTTCGGCCTGAACTACTACGTGAACGGCCACCGCCACAAGTACATGACGGATTTCAGCCTGCTCAGGCGGGATCTTTACAACGCCAACGACCAGGAAGATTACCGCTTCCGGTTTTTGGCCCAGTGGTTTTTTTAGGCTAAGCTCAGTACGCCAAAGCCCAGGAGGCCATTTCAGAGCCCTTTTTTGGTGTGGTTGCCTGGCTGAACCGGGATAGGAGCGGGCCTTGGCCGAGTTTGGCTCGGAAACCGGGGCGGTCACCGGGGTGGAACTCCCGGAAAATTGTCTTTCGCCTCCCCGGCGGAAATTGATAGTCTTAGAGGGGCAGGGACAGCCCCTTTACCCGTCCCTGGTGAAATGTCTCGGGCTCAGGAGGTAAACTTGTATTATCGGAGAAGTTCATTTGGCAAGCAGGGCCTCACCGGGGCGCTACTGGCTGCTTTGGTCTTCTGCCTGGGCTGCGCCGCTACGCCGCCTTATCGGCCCTCGGCAGTCGGTATCAAAAGGGTGCTGCTGGTGGGATTCCCCGGCCAAGTCTATGATGAGCAGAACAACCCCTCCCCGGTGCTGACCCTGGCCGCGACCAAACTGGCCGCGGCCTCGAATTTCGAGGTTCAGGCAGACCCCCGGGATCTCAGCGATCTGGGGCTGGTGACCCGGGGACGCCGAGGCGAGCCCTGCCTGACCTTTAAGACGGAAGTTCGGCGAGAATCGGCCGTGGTGAATAAAACCAAGGTTATTGCCCTGGCCCGGGAGAAACAGGTGGACGCCGTCATGATCGGGGGGTTCAAGCTCTCTGAATCCGAAGGGCTCAGCATCCATGAGTCGGAGGGCCAAGGCAACCGCCTGGCCCTGAGCCGGCGGGATATGGATCGGGAAGCCCGTCGGATCCTGGGGGATGCTGAAAGCGATGTGATCCTGGAGGCCATTCTGGTGGCCGCCGACGGCAGTTGCCGCTGGCACGGGGAAATGGAAACCAGTCTGGATCTTGCCACCGGGCTCAAGTCTGTGGTCGGGTTCGGCCTAGCCCCCGAGCAGGTGGTGGCCTATGAGCGGCTGGAAAGGGGTCTCACTCACCTCTTTATGACCCTTCCCAAGCCGCAATAGAGCCCTTTGGGCTAGACGCGCAACAGAGGAACCCAAGGCTGTGAAGCATACTCCGGACTAAGAGGTCGCTGGGAAAATTCCGGCCCTCACCACGAGCCCGACATACCCACCGGACAGCCCGGAGCGCAGATGGCGTCGGTACCCCACCAGGAGCGGCCGGCGCCGTAGGGATCGCCGGTGGGATTGACGTAATCCCTGGAACCGGCGCAACTCAGAAAAACCAGCAATAACAGAGTCAGGAGCACCATTCGGAATCTCATCAGCGGCTCCACTTCATGGCGGCAAACCGGGGACTTGATCCGCGGGCCTGCCGCAGTTTTTTTCTTGCACATATTGTAAGGCTTCCTTTCCGCCACCACCACCTTCCGGGGAGATTTTTGGGGCGTTCGGACCCGGCTCAGTCATTCTCCAGATGTTTATAAAATTCCCGGGGCCGGAGTTCCCGGAAGTCCCCCTGATCCGCCAAACACTTTCTTAAATCTAGACAGAGATGACACTTGGAAATGTAGCCCGCTGGACGCGTCCGGTAGCCATGAGCCCGGGCCAGGTCCAGCAGTCCGGCCATATCCCCGGAAATGAGGTACTTCAGGATGGGGTACTCTTGAAGCTCCAGGCCTTCCGTTTCCAGGCGGTCCAGGTCACGCCAGTGACCCAGGGACAGGCCGCCGCAAAAGCCCGGCAGGAGGTTGCCGTAGTTGTCCACATGGTTGTGCCAGTTACGCAATAAAGGTGTGGGGCAGGGTTGGGCCAGGAAGCGCTCCGCAGGATGGACAGGGAACAGGTGCTGCAGGCGGTAGGCGGCCCGGCCAGCAAGCAACAGCTCCGTCGTGCCAGCGAAGGCCCGAGGGCCGAACAGGGTCAAAAAATCTTCCAAAGGAAGGGTTCCTTGGAGGCCTTGTTGCCGGAAAAGGTGGTAAAACTCCACCTGATAAATTAGAAGATTGCGCCCGAATACCTGCTGGCCCAAGCGGATGGCCCGCTCCAGGCGCTCGAAGGGAATGCGCTCTACGGTAAAAGGGTTTACGGAAACAAGAAGTCCATGCAACCCGGCCCCCTTCAAGGCAAGGAGCCGATCCCGAGTGAGGTCATCGTCCCGGCACCAGAAGCAGTTGGTTTCCACAAACAGGGAGGGGAGGCGGTACTCGGAAGCCAAGCGCACCCCATCCAACAGCAGCTCAAAGTTCAAAAAGGGCTCTCCTCCGGTGAAATGCAGTCCGTAGTTGAAGCCGACCGTCCGCGGGCCCCAGGGGTGGGGCCGGAGGCGACGACTCAGGGCAGCCAGACAGGCTTCCAGCTCCTCCAATCCAGGCCAGTCGGCAGGCCAGGCAGGAGAGCAGGCATACAGGCAGTGGCGGCAGGCAGAGGGGCAGCAGTAGGTCAGGAACAAGCCGGCGGAGAAGCTCTGGGGCACCCTTATCCTGGGCATGGGCTGCTCCCGGTGGGCAGATGGGGCAACAAGCCGAAAGTTAGTTTCCTGCGGGGAACAACTGGGAAGGCACGACAATGGCCAAGCAGGCGGCAAGCGGCGCCGGAATCCTAACACCCCCGCAACCTGTGACTAGCCTAGGCGATGGCACACGGGACATTCGCAATAGGGATGGTGTTTGCCTCCCTTCTCCGAACACTGGGGGCAGGTGCAGTCAGGGGTATGTTTGCCCCCCCGGCCGCCGCAAATAGGACACACGCAAAGATGGGTGTGTTTGCCGTCCAGACCCCCGCAGATGGGGCAGATGCAGCCTTTAAAGTGCCGACCTCCCATCTTGACCGGCATTTCGCTACGGTGATGATAGCCGAAACCCGGCATGGAGCCGGAACCTCCTCCCCCTACCGGATAGCTGACCGGAGGCCGGTGGTACTCGGTATCGCTCACCATGGCGTCAAACTTCGCCGCGCACTCCTCGCACAAGTCATATTTGGCATAATCCGGGTTGATGCTCCTGGTGGTCGCGGGAACCCGTTTGCCAGCCATCAGACACGATTCACACCATTTTTCCGCCACCTGGGCCACCTCCCTTCCTTGGCCGTAATTATCCCATTATAAGCTTTTTAGGCATTTTTCAAAACCTGGGGGACCGACCCGGCTGGCCTGCCGAGGCAAGACCCTAAAAGCCGCGCCCCCCTCCTGCTCAAGCCTCCGCCAACAGGCCCCAGGAGCACCGGCAAACAGGAGTTAGAGACGCTCGCAGGTCAAAAGGGGGGTTAGTTCCCTGTAGCCACAGTGCAGGCAGACTATGATTTCGTGGGTCAGCTTGTCAAAGCTGGTGGTGTAGAAACTTACCGCCCCGCTACGGCAGAGCTCCGGATGGCCGCACCGGGGGCAGGGGGCCGGTACCTTGAAGCAGAAGCGAACAGACAGGTTCTCTGTCAGTTCCGCGACGAGCTTTAAAAACCGAGTGACCTCAACGGGCGAAAGATTGGTGCGAAAATATGCCATTACCGTTCAGCCTGAAAATCCCTTCCGTGCCGGCAGCCAAAGCCCCCCGGGGCAGGTTTACCCGGCTCCCTCCACAAGCCTACCTTCCCGGAAGCCAGGGCATGGCAGGCCGCTGGCTTTGGGCCTCAGGAGTGGGAAGGAAAATATGCGGGAGATAAACGGGCCAAACCGCCCTGACCCGGATGCCACCGGAGGCGCCAGTCCCGAGCAAGCCCCCGGGTGTCTGGACGCTTCTCAAACTTTAACCAAATCATACTTTTTCAGCAATGTTCCGGGAGAAGTTCGTGCCGGGCAGACAACAGGCGCCGGGGACTGCGGATAACTTTTCATTTTCTGGAGGCGGACCCGCCCTTTAACACCTGTAGCCCGTGAAAAATTGTTTAGATTTTTTCGGGACTTTTATTGTATAGGTTAATCCAAAGACCGGCACCTCCCCCGCCCATATTGAGGCCGGGCAGGTATAGCTTGGCGGGTGCCGGGGTTGCTCTGCCGGACTGCACTGGGAGCCGCAGACAATTTCCATCAGGCCGGCAATGTTCATCTCTTGTTCATCGGGGGAACTTATGCCTGGAGCTGAGAAGCTGAAAATTTCCCAGGTAATCTGGGGGTGCGGCGTTTTTCTTCTGGGACTGGCGCTTTTGTGGGGATGCCAACAGAAAAGGGAGAAGGCCTTAACTCCGGAGGCCGCGGCCTTCAAACAGGAAGTGCAAAGAAGCTTTGAAATGCTGGCGGGATCCCTGCTTGAGCCAGTGTCGCGGTCAGACGTGCCGGCCATCCAGGCGGTTTTGGAAAAGCTCATGCCGGAGTCCATCAAGTTGTGCCGAGCCTGTCCCTTCATGATCGGTGTTTTGGATGAGGAGGGCATTGTCCTGGCGGTCTATCCCCGCAAAAAGAAATATCCCCGCTATTACTCGGACTACGAGCTGATAGTACAGACCTTGGAGCGGGGCGAGGTCTGTCATGGGCAGACCACGGAAACCGAGGTGAAGCAAAGATGGGGGATTACCGAGAAGGAGTTTCTGGCCCTTGATTTTAACCAGTAAGAGGCACTGTCGGCTGCGGCGGCAGGCCGACCCCAGTAGGTGTGGAGACCTGAGGCTCCCAAAAGACAGGTCATTGACTTGCTTGTGCCGTTGTGGCAAAGTGAGGAAAACTCCCTGGAGCGTAAGGCTCGAAGTGAGAGGGTTCGTCAAACACCAGCCTGCAGCGGTCCGCGACCAGAAGGCGGCGCGCCAGCCGGAGCGCCTCAGGCTGGTTTTTTTGTTTGGCTGAGTGTGAGCCGGCTCCGGTTAGACGGTAGGGCTTCGTGAAATTTTCTCAAATGCGGGGGGGGGACTATGAGGAAATTCGCCATTGCCAATCAGAAAGGGGGAAGCGGCAAGACCACCACCGCCGTTAATCTGGCCGCGGCCCTGGGAGAGGCAGGCCGCCGGGTACTGGTGGTGGATCTGGATCCGCAGCACTCAGCCACTGCCTGGCTGGGAGTCCGGGACACCGGCCGGGGCCTGTATGACCTCTTTGTGGGAGACGGCGACCTCAGCAGGGTCATCACTTCCACCGGGGTTCCGGGGGTTGATCTGGCACCCTCTTCCCCCTGGATGGTGGGGGTGGAGCGAATTCTGGTGGGTGAGGTGGGGGCCGAGCAGATTCTGCGGCGGAACCTGGCGAAGTTACCGGCCGATACCTGGGACTACGTGCTGGTGGACTGTCCCCCCACTCTGGGGCTCCTGACCGTCAACGCCCTGGCCGCGGTGCAGGAGGTGCTGGTGCCCGTGGAGGCGCATGTCATGGCCCTGACCGGCTTGGCTCATCTGCTGCACACGGTGGAGGTGGTGCGGGAGCGCTTAAACAACGACCTGCGTGTTTCCGGCATCCTGGCCTGCCGGGTGGACGCCCGCACCCGGCACGCCCGGGAGGTGGTGGAGCAGCTCCGGGAGCACAACGGCGAACTGGTGTACCGGACAGTGATCCGGGAAAACATCCGTCTGGCCGAATGTCCGTCCTTTGCCCAACCCATCACCCGATATGACTCCAAAAGCTCCGGGGCGGCGGACTACCGGGCCCTGGCACAGGAAATCATTGCCCAAGAAAAGCAGCCGTAAGGGGGAAACATGTCAAAACGCCGCACCATCGGGGAAAATCCCCTGGACCTGGCGGTCTCCAAAAGTCCTCTGGATGCCGTGGTTCCCGAAGCGGGCCGGGAAAGGGCCGGTCCTGACACGCCGGAGGCTGCCGCAGAGCGCCTGGAGCAACTGGAAGAGGCCGTCCGGACCCTGAGAAAGCAGGTAGCGGAAGTCAGGATGGAAATGGCCGATATCAAAAATCAGCTTTTTCGGGAGTCCTATTTTCTGGCCCAGTTGAAAGACAAACTGGCGAAAATGTAATCGGTTTTTCACCTGCGGGGGGACGGTAGCCAGGGGAGGGCCGAGCGCTCCGCAGGGGCATACGCGCCGCTCTGGGCTCCCAAGTCACTGAAGGGGAGGCGGGACTTCCCACCCCTTAGGGCGCCGGCCCGTTACCTTTGCTGTTTTTCTCCAGGCTTCAGCCTCCTGCCGGAACGCTAAGGGAGCGCTTCCGGCACCACCATCCACTCCAGCCCCCAGCGGCCTTCGGGGGAGCGGCTCAGGCAGACCACCCCGCCCATTTTAAAGTTGACGGCCCCCTTCTCCGGGTCGCCGCACAAAAGCAGAGAGGCCAGTCTGGCCAGATGGGGCAGGTGGCCCACCAGCATGGTGTCTTCAGCGAGTCCCAAGACCCGGTCGGCCCAGACTTGGGGGTCGTCCAGGGGGGCCAGCCCGTCAGTCTGGGCCACCCCTCCGGCAGGCTTGAGGGAAGCCGCCAGAATGTCGGCCGTGCTTTGGGCCCGGGTCTTGCCGCTGTGCAGGACCCGGCTGAGGTTGAGGTTCAAAGGTTCCAGGAAATTCGCCACCTTGGCCACCTCGGCGCGACCCTTGTCCGTGAGGTCCCGCCTAGGGTCTTCGGCTTCGCTTTTGGCCTCCGCGTGCTGCACCAAATAAAGACGCATGCCAGCCCTCCTTAAGCGTCAGGAATAAGGGGGAGCTCCCCTGAATATCCGCGGCGTCCGCCCGGCCGGAAGCCGCCCGCCCCAGGCCGACCCGGCCTCTCTTCCGTCATTTACACTTATCCAGCGTACAAGACAAGAGAGATTCTCGGGTTGATAACCCAGGGGACGGCCAGAGCATTGCCGCCTTGCCCTGCCGTTTTTTGTGCCAAGTCGGTACAAATTGTCCCAGAATGTCACGATATCGCCCGTCATGATCTTTCTACGGCGCATGTTTGCGGGATAATGGCTGCCGAGGCTTGGGTGGCGGGAGGACCCCAAGGCAGTCCGCCCCAAAGTTGGGAGTGGCGGCGGTGAAGCAGGTGATCCAAAGCTACAAAAATGGCCGGATTTTCCTGGCCGAGGTTCCGGAGCCGGCTCTGAAGCCCGGCGGCCTGCTGGTGCGCACGGTGGCCTCCCTTATCAGCCCGGGCACGGAGAAGCTGATGCTGGAGATGGGGCGGAAAAGCCTGCTGGGCAAGGCCCGGGCCCGCCCCGACTTGGTACGCCAGGCCTGGGACAAGGCCCGGCGAGAGGGCTTTGTCAACGTGTTCCAAGAGGCTTGGCACCGCCTGGATGAGCCGGTACCCTTGGGGTACAGTTCCGCTGGCGTGGTACTGGCCATCGGTGACGGGGTCACAGAATTCCGGCCCGGCGACCGGGTGGCGGTGGCTGGTCCGGGGTATGCCTCCCATGCCGAGATAGTATGGGCCCCGGAGGGCGCCTGCGTTCCTCTCCCCGACGGCCTGGAATTTGAAGCCGGCGCCTTCGGCACCCTGGGGGCCATTGCCCTGCACGGGGTGCGGGAGGCGGCCCTCACCCTGGGAGAGACCGTCATGGTCATCGGCCTGGGGCTTCTGGGCCTCCTCAGCCTGCAAATCCTGAAAGCCCAGGGCTGCCGGGTCATCGGGGTGGACCTGGAGCCGAACAAGGTAAACCTGGCCCGGGAGCTGGGCGCCGATCTGGCCCTAGTCCCCGGCCGGGACCGGGTGGAGGAGGCCGCGGCCAACTTCACCCGGGGCCTAGGAGTGGATGGGGTGCTCATCACCGCGGCCAGCCGGGACAACCGCCCCCTGCGACTGGCCGAAACGGTGGCCCGGGAGCGGGCCCGCCTGGTGCTGGTGGGGGTAGTGAACCTCAGCCTCACCCGCCAGACCTTCTGGACCAAGGAGCTGAGCTTCCGGGTGTCCAGAGCCGCAGGGCCGGCGCTGCACCCAGGGGGCGGCAGCCTGGATTATCCCCCGGGCCGGGTGCGCTGGACCGAGCGCCGCAATCTGACCGCGTTTCTGGAGCTGGTGGCCCAAGGCCGGGTGCGGGTAGACCGGCTCATTACCCACCGCTTTCCCATGGCCGAGGCCCTGAGAGCCTATGACCTGATTTTGGGCGGGAAAGAGCCCTACATCGGGGTGGTGCTGCAATATCCGCCGCAGCCGGCTTCTCCGGCCGCCTCCTTTCCGCCCACCCGGAGCATCCGGCTGAAGCAGGCAGCCCCCCGGGCCGGGGCGGCGAACCGCCGGCAGGTGGGCCTCATCGGCGGCGGCCTGTTCGCCAAAAGCATCCTCATGCCTGCAGTGAAAAAAATCCCGGCAGTAAAACTGGCAGGCGTGGCCACCACCACCGGCGTAAGCTCCCGGCATCTGGCCCAGAAATTCGGCTTTGCCTACGCCACCACCGATTACCGGCAGATTCTGGAAGACCCAGCCATCGGCAGCGTGCTCATCGCCACCCGGCATGACTCCCACGGCCGCCTAGTGGTGGAGGCCCTGAAGGCAGGCAAGCACGTCCTGGTGGAGAAGCCGCTGTGCCTGAAAGAAGAGGAGCTGGAGGCCATCTGCCGGGCCTATGACGGCTCCCGTCTGCTGATGGTGGGCTTCAACCGCCGCTTTGCTCCTCTGACCCAGCGGCTGAAAGCTTTCCTGAAGGGCCGGCTTTCCCCGCTGGTTATGGTCTACCGGGTCAATGCCGGATATCTCCCCGCGGACAGTTGGGTGCATGACCCGCGGGCGGGGGGCGGCCGGCTCCTGGGGGAAGTCTGCCACTTCATTGATTTTCTCCAGTTCATCTGCGGTGCTCCCCCGGTAAGGCTGAGCGTCACGCCCCTGGGTGCCAGCCCGGGCAAATACCGGCCGGATGACAATCTGCTCCTTACCCTTGCCTTTGCCGACGGCTCCATCGGCAGCATTGTCTACACCGCCAAGGGGTCCAAGGCCTTTTCCCGGGAGCGGATAGAAGTCTTCAGCGAGGAGTCAGTGGCGGTATTGGAGGACTTCCGGCGGGCCCGGTTCGTCAAGGGCCGCAGAACCGCCAAGATAAGCCGCTTCAGCAGCGATATGGGGTATGTGGGGGAGCTGGAATGCTTCTTCTCCGCCCCCCTGGATGCCCCCAGCCTGTGGGAGCGGTTTGAGGATTACGCCGCCTCCACCCATGCCGCCCTGAAGGCCTGGGAGGCTTTGAAAACCGGCAGAACTATGGAATTCTCCTGGCAAGGCCGACCGTCCGGGGGGATGGGCCCGACATTGCTTGTTGAGCAGGAGGCAGGTCATGACACTGCCAGATTACCTTGAATCGTACCAAGGGAAAACCGTGCTGGTCACTGTCTGCCGCGGCCCAGTGGAATATCCCCGGGCTTCCCAATGTAGTGTTTGTGGAAGGCAGCATTCTGGATGAGGTGAAGCTGAAGCGGGTCTTTTTTGCAAAGCCCCAGATGGTGTTTCACCTGGCCGCCCTGTTCGCCAACCAGAATTCCCTGGACCATCCGGAGACCGATCTCCTGGTCAACGGCCTGGGGACCTTGAAGCTCCTGCAATACTCCCGCCTCATTGGAGTGGAGCGCTTTGTTTATGCCTCCTCCGGCTGCTCCATTTACGGCAGCGAGGCCCCTCTGCCCCTGCGGGAGGAGTACATGTCCCTGTATCTGAGCACGCCCTACCAGATCACCAAGATGCTGGGGGAGCTTTATGGCAACTTTTTCCTGCGCCATTACCGGCTCCCGGTGGTGAAGGCCAGGTTTTTCAACTCCTATGGCCCCGGGGAGATCCCCGGCCCCTACCGCAACGTCATTCCCAATTTCATTTATTGGGCCCTGCAGGGCCAATCCCTGCCCATCACCGGCACCGGCCAGGAGACCCGGGATTTCACCTATGTGGGGGACATCGTGGACGGCCTCCTAAGGGCGGGCTATTATGAGGCGGCGGTGGGGCAGGAGTTCAATCTGGCCTCCGGGGTGGAGACCCGCATCATTGATTTGGCTAAGATGATTAACGTCCAGACGGGCAACCCGGCAGGCCTCCGGTTCACTCCCAGGCGCAGGTGGGACACCAAGACGCGGCTTTGGGCTTCGGTGGAGCGGGCCCGGCGGCTCATCGGCTATGAGCCCCGCACTCCCCTGGCCGAGGGTCTGGCCAAGACCGTGGCCTGGTTTCGGGAGCACTGGGAGCTGATCCGTCAGGCCGTCCGTTTCTGGCCGGGGATTTCCGGCGCGATCCGCACCATGACTGCCCGAGAGTCCAACCAGCAGCCCCTGATATCTCCGAAGTTTCCTTCACCAGAGAGTGCGGCAGCAGCCGGCAGCAAAGGGAG
>JAFDHU010000011.1 GCA_019308625.1 Deltaproteobacteria bacterium | reverse complement strand
GGATCGCAGGTGGCCAGCTCCCGGCGCCAGTCGTAGCTGTAGCCCAGCTCCATGAGCTGGCGGCGCATGTAGGCAATGTTTTCCCGGGTCCACTTCTCCGGGTGCAGCCCGTGGGCCATGGCGGCGTTTTCGGCCGGCAGGCCAAAGGCGTCCCAGCCCATGGGATGGAGCACATTGTAGCCCCGCATCCTTTTGTAGCGGGCGATGACGTCGCCGATGGTGTAGTTTCTCACATGGCCCATGTGGATCCGGCCGGAGGGGTAAGCCAGCCAGGCCTGCTGCCATTTTTCCTCCACCCGGCGGGGTTCATAGCGTGGTGCCATAAGGCGCTCCTGCTTGGAGGGAAATCTGAGTCAAATATTATATCTACCACAAAATTCCTGGCTCGGACAATTATTTGCCCCAAGTGCTTGCGGCTCCAGCAGGCCGAATCCTCCATCTAATCATCCGGAACACCCGCATTAACCTTGAATTTTCCCAGGATTTTGATACCTTCCTGGTATCATGGCACAGGTCAGCGTCATCATCCCCACTTGGAACCGGGCCGGCTGGGTGACGGAAGCGGTAAGCTCCGTGCTGGCCCAGACCTTCCGGGATTTTGAGCTCCTGGTGGTGGATGACGGCTCCGACGACGATACCCTGGAGGCCTTGGCCCCCTTTTATCGCCGTCTTAAACTCCTGCGCCGGTCACGGCGGCGGGGAGTCAGCGCCGCCCGCAACCTGGGGATCGCCGTGGCCCGAGGACAATGGCTGGCCTTTCTGGACTCCGACGACCTGTGGCTCCCGGATAAGCTGGCCCGGCAGGTGGCCTTCCTGGAGGAGCACCCCCACCTGCTTATCTGCCAGACCGAAGAGCTTTGGATAAGAAACGGCAGGCGGGTGAATCCGCCGGCCACACACCGCAAAGTGGGAGGCCATATTTTCCTCCCCTCCCTTCAGCGCTGTATGGTGAGCCCCTCGGCGGTGATGCTTCACCGGCGACTGCTGGAGGAGGTGGGCACCTTTGATGAAGCCCTGCCGGCGGCTGAGGACTACGACTTCTGGCTGCGTCTTACCTGGCGCTACCCGGTGGGGCTTTTGCCCGGGACCCTGGTGGTGAAGCGGGGCGGCCACCCCGACCAGCTTTCCCGGCAATGGGGCCTGGACCGCTGGCGCATTCGGGCTTTGGTAAAGATCCTGGAGGAGCCAGAGCTGCCCGAACTTTACCGCCAGGCCGCGGCCCGCACCCTGGCGGAGAAATGTACCATCTACGTCCGGGGCTGCGAGAAGCGGGGGAAGTTTGAGGAGGCCGCTGCCTATCGCCGGTTATTGGAAAATGAGTTTAAGGGGTTGGGGGAGTGGGTTTGGGAGAAGGGGCAGGGGTTGAAACCCCTGGCCCCCTCCCCCAATGAATATCTGCCTCAGCCTGATGCTAACGGACAAAGGAGGGCCTATGGACATCTATGAAGCCATCATGAAGCGTCGCAGTCACCGGTTGTACAAACCCGACATGCCGCCCCGGGAGGCGCTGGAGCGGGTCATCCAGGCGGCCCTGTGGGCCCCCTCAGGGGGCAACGCCCAACCCTGGGAAATCACCGTCATGGCCGGTAAGGTGCGGGATGAATTTGTGGAGGTCTGCAGCAAGGCCCTGGACCAGCTCCGTGAGGACATGAAGAAAATGGGGGTGCCGGAAAAAGGCCAGGAGCTGACGGCCCGCTTCATGAAGGACCTGGGCGGGGCCCCGGTGGTCGTCGCCGTGACTCGTTACAAGGCTCCCTCAGAGCACCTGGATCTGGCCTTCATCCAAAGCGGCGCGGCCCTGATGCAGAACCTGCTGCTGGCGGCCCACGCCGAGGGCCTGGGCACCTGCTGGATGACCGGGGTGATTTATGTGGAGGACGAAATCCTGAAGTTCCTGGGCAAGGAGAACCAGCAGCTCGTGGCCATCACCCCCATCGGCTATTCGGCCAAAGAGCCGCCGGTGCCGCCCCGCAAAGAGCGGGAGGTGCGCTGGCTGGGGTTTGAGTAAGGAGAAGCGGGGGAGGGGGCCAGGGAGCAATGCCCCCTGCCCCCTCCCCCAAACCCCCACCCCCAACCCCGTATGCGGGGGTTGGGAGGGGAGTTTGTAGGGGAGGGCGGGGAACCCGGGTTCCCCCGGCCCTCCCCTCAATACCCGATCAAAAAATGAACGAAGAAAAATCCACTCCTCTGGTGGAGCAGGTCCGGGCCGCGGGTTGAGCCTCCAAGATTCCTCCGGGGGTCCTGGAGGAGGTCCTGAAAAGCCTGGCCTACCGCTCCCACCCGGATCTCCTGGTGGGGCTGGAGCAGGCCGACGACGCCGGGGTCTACCGGCTGACGGAGGAGCTTGCCCTCATCCAGACCCTGGATTTCTTCACCCCCGTGGTCAACGACCCCTACCAGTTCGGGCAGATTGCCGCGGCCAACGCCCTCTCTGATGTCTATGCCATGGGCGGGCGGCCCCTCACCGCCATGAACATCGCCTGCTTTCCCCTGAAGACCACCCCGCCCCAGGTGCTCAAGGACATCCTCCGGGGAGGGATGGACAAGGTGCACGAAGCCGGGGCCCTGCTCATCGGCGGGCACAGTGTGGAGGATGACGAACTGAAATACGGCCTGGCGGTCACCGGCGTGGTGCACCCGGAGCGGCTCTGGACCAAAAGGGGGGCCCAACCCGGGGACGCCCTCGTCCTCACCAAGCCCCTGGGTACCGGCATCATCGCCACGGCCCTGAAAGGGAGGCTGGCGGCCCCTGAGGCCGAGGCGGCCATCATCGCGGTGATGAGCCAGTTGAACAAGGCTGCCGCTGAAGCCCTGGAGGGGCTGGAGGTGCACGCAGTGACCGACATCACCGGCTTCGGACTGTTGGGCCACGGCCTGGAAATGGCCCTGGCCAGCCAGGTGGAGTTGACCATTTTCGCCGGCCGGGTGCCTATTCTGCCTTGGGCCCGGGAATATGCGGAGATGGGCCTGGTGCCCGCGGGCAGCCACGCCAACCGGCGGTTTTGCGACCAGCACCTGGCCGCCGATCCGGGGGTTGACCCCATCTCCCTGGACCTGCTGGCCGATGCCCAGACTTCGGGGGGCCTGCTGGTGGCTCTTCCCGTCAGGCACAAGGACGTTTACTTGAGCCGCCTTAAACGCGCGGGGCTGGAGCAGGCCGCGGTCATCGGAGAAGTCAGCAGGGCGGGGCCGGGACGGATTCGGGTGCTCCCCTGAGACTGAAACCAGCAAAGTCCGGAAGCATTTGTATTAAGCTCATGATTAATTGGGAGATGTAAACTACGTGAAACCGGTTGATGAACAACTGGCCCTCATTAAGCGGGGCGTCCAGGAAATCATTCGGGAAGAGGAGCTGAAAGAGCGGCTGGAGAGGGCCATGGCCACCGGCCGGCCCCTCAAGGTCAAGGCCGGGTTTGACCCCACCGCGCCGGACCTGCATCTGGGGCACACGGTGCTCATCCAGAAGCTCAAGCATTTTCAGGACCTGGGCCACCAGGTGATTTTTCTCATCGGGGACTTCACCGGCCTTATCGGCGATCCCAGCGGCAAAAGCGAGACCCGGCCCCCCCTCACCGAAGAGGAGGTCAAGGTCAATGCCGCCACCTACGAGCGGCAGATTTTCAAGGTGCTGGACCCGGAGAAGACCGTCATTGACTTCAACAGCCGCTGGATGAGGCCCATGAACGCCCAGGATGTAATCCGGCTGGCGGCCCGTTACACCGTGGCCCGCATGCTGGAGCGGGATGATTTCCGCAAGCGCTACGAGGCCCATAATCCCATCGCCATCCACGAATTTCTCTACCCCCTGATTCAGGCTTACGATTCCGTGGCCTTGCAGGCGGACGTGGAGCTGGGGGGCACAGATCAGAAATTCAACCTCCTGGTGGGCCGGGACATCCAGCGGGAGTACGGCCAGGAGCCCCAGGTGGTCATCACCCTGCCGCTTTTGGAAGGCCTGGACGGGGTCCAGAAGATGAGCAAGTCCCTGGGGAACTATGTGGGCATTGACGAGCCGCCCAACGAGATGTTCGGCAAGCTGATGTCCATCTCCGACTCCCTCATGCTGCGTTACTATGAGCTCTTGAGCGATATCAGTCCGGCGGACCTGGCCAAGCTGAAGCGGGACCTGGAAAGCGGCACCAAGCATCCCCGGGACGCCAAGGAGGAGCTGGCTGTGGAGCTGGTGGCCCGCTACCACGGCCTGGAGGCCGCCCGGCAGGCGGCCCGGGAGTTTGCCCAGGTGTTCCGGGAGCACCGTCTGCCGGAGGAGATTGAAGAAATCACCCTGGTCCCCTCCGGCGGAGACGCCGGCTTCCTGCTCCCCAACATTATGGTGGCGGCCGGCACCGCTCCCAGCACCTCCGAAGCCCGCCGTCTGATTCAGCAGGGGGGCGTCAGGGTGGACGGCGAGAAAGTGATGGACGTCCACCTTAAGCTCTCCCCCGGCCGCACCTTTCTGCTCCAGGTGGGCAAACGGCGGTTCAAGAAAGTGACCCTCCAGGCCGATGGATAAAGAGTAGAGCCCGACGCGTCGGTCAAGAGGTGAGGGTGCGCCGGCCACACCTGCATAAGGCCGTTGTTCTGGCCGCTTTCCTGTGGTGGGGAATTGCTTCGGTGGTGCCGCTCTGGAGTCAGGGGGGCGGCGGGGTGCCCGGTCTGTGTGCGGAAATGGCGGCACCCCGGTCGGCCTGGGCGGCTGCGCCGCGGCCGCAAAAAGAGCCGGCCCAAAGCCCGTCTCAGGCTGCCAGGCCCACACCTCCGACCGAAAATCCCATGAGCAACCTTCTCCGGCTGCTGGCCGGCGGTCTGCTGGCCGGGTGGCTGTGGTCCGCCCTCTTCGGCTATCCCTACTACAGCTATTGGCCGGATTACCCCTGGCCCCTGGGGCTCCTGGACCTGACGGCCCTGGCCACTTCGGTCTATCTGGGATACCTGGCGGTCAGGGCAGGCTCCCGTCGGCGCCGTGCCCCTTCCGCTCCGCTTCAACCTGCGTTCTGGAGGATGGGCCCCTCCGCAGTAGACCTCACAGTAGCCTCCAAGGCCCAACCCGGGGTACAGGAAATCGCCGCCTCAGACCCTGACTTTGACCTGACCCGGTTCGGTGAATTTGCCCGGCAGGTGATGGCCGAGCTTTATGAGGCTTGGAACCGGCAAGACCTGGAAGGCCTGTCCGGGAAGCTGGGCGAAGGCCTCCTGGATTACTTGCGCATGGGACTGAAGCTCATGCACTTGCGGGGGGAGGTGAGCCATTTGGAGGACTTGCACCTGCACCGCTTGGTGGTGGTGGACGCCGGCCGGGAGCACGGCCGGGAATTCATCACCCTGTGGATTGAAGGGGAGGCGTTGGACTACATCCTGCAAAAGGGCAGCTACAAGCTGGTGTCAGGCAGCCTCACCTACCCCGTCAGCATGCGGGAGACTTGGCGGTTTGAGCGGCCGGTAGGCCAAGCCGCCTGGAAGCTGGTGGATATGGCGGATTACTGAGGTTTGGGGCGACGGGGGCGCCTTTTCTTGAACCGCCGCTGACGGCGCTTCCTGGCAATGGGGGGGAGCTTGGGCTCCGGCTGGGAGAAGGCCTCCAGCAGTTCCTTCTCGGGTGCTTCGAGTAATTGGTTAAGGCGCAGGGCCTCGGGAAAGGCGGCCAGACGGGTCATGCGGGCCGGGACGGGCCGCTGTTCCCGGAGCAGGGCCGCCAGCCTCCGGGCCAAGGCCAGGGTCTGGGCCACTTCATCCCCCCGCTGGCGGGGGAATTCCACCAACCCCAGGGCTTCCCGCCCCTTTACCCGGTAGAATTCCCTCAAGTCCTTGAGCTCCTCCGACGGGGGCTCGGTCTCCAGATAGGGGAGGAGAAACGCGGCCCACAACAGGGTTTCGGAGACCGGCCGCTCCTGGGTGATGAGCAGGTCTATGCGGGAGAACAGCTCCAGCAGGCGCTCCTCCCCCTGCTTCCCCAGACGGCCCTCCCAGTGGGGCAGGATGGCGTAGAACAGCCCGCTTTCGAACATTAAGGCAAAGAAAGGCCGGGCCGAGCCGCTCTTGAAGTCCCGCACCAGCTCGTCCCGGATACGGGCCGGGGCGCAGAGGCGGATAAGGTGGCGCTTGGCTGTCAGCTCTTCCCAGGTGGCCGCGTCAATGGTGAAGCCGGTGCGGGCGGCGTGACGCAGCACCCGCAGCATCCGCATAGGGTCCCGGACAAAGCGCACCCCGGGATCGCCGATTACCCGGATGACACGCCGGCGCAGATCCTCCAGCCCCCCCACGTAATCAATCAGGGAAAAGTCGGCGATGTTGTAGAACAACCCATTGATGGTCAGGTCCCGGCGCTGGGCGTCTTCGGCCGGGGTGCCGAAGGTGTTGTGGCGGCTGGCGGGGGAGGCCTGCGGCTCCTCCTCAAACTCCGAGCGGCTGCGGAAGGTGGAGACCTCCACAATTTTGCCGCCCCGGAAAAAGACCTGCACCAGCCGGAAGCGCCGGCCGATGATACGGCTGTTGCGGAAAAGCTTGCGGACCTCCCCCGGACGGGCATCGGTGGCCACGTCAAAGTCCTTGGGCTTGCGCCCCAACAGCAGGTCCCGGACACTGCCCCCCACCAGGTAGGCCTTGTAGCCGGAATAATGCAGGCGGTAAAGCACCTTAAGGGCTTCCACCGAGATGTTTTTGCGGGACAGGTTGTGCTGGGGCCGGGGGACAATGCGGGGCCGGACCTCGATATCCGGGGAAGATGGCACCATAGTTGCATTATATGCCAATCTCCCTGATTTTTTAATCCCCTTTGCCAATTGCCGGGCCATTTTCCGTCATCCTTTTGTCCCGAAAAGCCGCCGAGGCGGGCGCCGCGGTCCCTCCGTCCGGTTGACAAGAGCATTAATTCCATGTAATTCTAAGACGTTATTCGGCCATGGCCCAAGGCTGGCAAGGAAAGCATTTTGGCGCGGCAGCAGCGACTCATCCTGTTTCTGGCCACCTTCGGCGGCGTCGGCCGCCTGCCGGGCATGCCCGGCACCTGGGGGTCGCTGGCGGCCTTGCCGCTCTGGTGGGTGCTTCACCATCTGGGGTTCTGGGGCTACGGCCTCGCCTGGCTGGCAATGCTGGCCCTAAGCCTCTGGGCCGCCGGGGAAGCCTGGAATATTTTGGGGGCCAGTGACCATCCCACCATCGTCCTGGACGAAGTGATGGGCCTGCTTACCGCGCTGGCCTGGGTGCCCCTTAAATGGCCCTGGGTAATTTGGGGCTTTGTCCTGTTCCGGGCCTTTGATATCATCAAACCTTTTCCCCTGAAGTCTCTGGAGCAGCTTCCCGGCGGGTTCGGCGTAGTTATGGACGATGTGGCTGCCGGCGCCGCGGCCCGGGCGGTTTTGGCAGTGTTAATGGCAGTCAAGGGTGGGGGCTGAGGCCAGCTCCCTTGACGCACTTTCTTTTGAAAAAAACCGGAAACTGAAAAAAAACCGAAACTGAATTTCATGCGCGGAGAAATTATTGCCACGGGTACGGAGCTGATCACCGGTCAAGTGGCGGAGTGCAATGCCCAGTACGCCGCCCGGCGGCTGCATGAGGCCTCGCTGCCGGTGCAGTGCATCACCATTGTGGCCGATGATGCCCTCATGCTCCGGGAGGCCTTGGCCCGGGCCGTGCGGCGCTCGCAATTTGTGCTCATCACCGGCGGTCTGGGGCCCACCGACGACGACCTGACGGTGGCCGCGGCCGCGGCCGAACTTGACCTCAAGCTGGTGCAGGACGCCGGGGTGATGCACAAGATTCACCGCTTTCTGGAGAAGCGGGGCCTGCCTTGGGAGGAGCGCTACCGGAGGCTGGCCCTGATCCCCGAAGGGGCCACCGTCCTGGACCCGGGTCGGGGGGCCTGCGGCTTTTCCCTGAAATACGGCGACACCTGGCTGTTTTTCCTCCCCGGCATACCCCAGGAAATGCGGGCCCTGTTCAATGGCGTGGTGCTGCCGGCCCTGATTTCCCTGGCCGGACCGCGGGAGGTACTAGTGCAGCGCCGGCTGCGCCTGTTCGGCCTCACCGAAACCCAGGTGCAGCAGGTGGTCTCCGGTCTGGCCGGGCTGGCTCAGGGGGTGTCCTGGGGGTTTTATCCCGAGTTTCCGGAAATTCACCTGACCCTCACGGCCAAAGGAGAGAACCGGGAAGAACTGGAGGCGGCCCTGGACCGCCTCATCGGCGCCCTGTCCCGGGAAGTGGGGGAAGTGCTGCTGGGGCCGGAGGAGGGCTCCCTGGAGGAGCTGGTGGGCTTGCGCCTGCGGGAGACCAAATTCACCTTGGCGGTGGCGGAATCCTGCACCGGCGGGCTCATCTGCCACCGGCTGACCAATGTGCCGGGAGCCTCGGACTACTTCCTGGGCGGGGTGGTGGCTTACAGCAATCAGGCCAAGGTGGACCTGCTGCAGGTTATGGAGGAGACCCTGGCGGCCCGGGGCGCGGTGAGCCAGGAAACGGCCGTGGCCATGGCGTCCGGGGTCCGGGAGGCGTTCCACAGCGATGTGGGCCTGGCGGTGACGGGCATCGCCGGACCCACGGGGGGCACGCCGGAGAAGCCGGTGGGCACCGTATACCTGGGCCTGGCCCTGCCTTGGGGGGTGGAGGCCCAACACCATCTGTTCCACGGCAGCCGGGAGCAGATCAAGACCTTGTCCGCCCAAACCGCGCTGAACTGGCTGCGACGGGAACTGCAGCATGCTCAGGGCCTTTCTCGCCATTGATGTGCCCGGCAGCCTGCAGCCGCGGCTGTCCCGGGTGCAGGAGGAGCTGAAGCAAAGCGGCGCCGAAGTTCGCTGGGTGCCGGTGGGCAACATACATCTCACCCTGAAGTTTTTCGGGCAGATTTCGGAGGCCCAGGTGGAGGATATCGCCCAAGCCGCGGGCCACATCGCCCGGGAGCAGGCCCCCTTCCGCCTGCAGATCACCCAGGCCGGGGCCTTTCCCTCTGTGAAAAGCCCCCGGGTGGTGTGGCTGGGGGTGGGCGGCGACCTGGCCGCTCTGGGGGGCTTCTACCGCCGTCTGGAAGAGGCCTTCGCCCGACTGGGGTTTCCCCCCGAGGACCGGGTCTTCACCCCGCACCTCACCTTGGGCCGGGTGAAATCCCCCCGGAACCGGGCCGAGCTGAGCCGACGCCTGACGGCCCTGCCGCCGGTGGACAGCGACCCTTTTCCGGTGGAGGAAATAATTCTGTACCGCAGCAACCTCTCGCCCCAGGGAGCGGTGTATCTGCCCTTGCGGAGGATCAGCCTGGAGGGCTGAGGGCTCGGTTAAGAAAGGAAGCCGTCTTGTCCTCTGAGGGCGCCCGCGGTTCATATCAGCGCCTTTTTAGGTTAAAATAGGAGCAAACAAGGGTTTATTGTAAAATCGCCACATCAAACACGGCCGGAGGCTTGCAGCCGCGTACCGGCGAAAGGGATTCATCATGACCAGCCAGGAATCCAGCGAAAAAGCCAAAGCCTTGGCCCAGGCCCTGGGGCAGATTGAAAAGCACTACGGCAAGGGCGCCATCATGCGCCTGGGTGAAGATGAAAAACTGACGGTGCCCGTGATTTCCAGCGGCTCCCTGGGCCTGGATCTGGCCCTGGGAGTGGGGGGTATCCCCCGGGGCCGGGTCATCGAAATCTTCGGCCCCGAGGCCTCGGGGAAAACCACCCTGGCCTTGCATGCCATCGCCGAAGCCCAGAAGACCGGCGGGGTGGCGGCCTTCATTGACGCCGAGCACGCCCTGGACGTGCACTATGCCCGCAAGCTGGGGGTCAAAACCGAGGATTTGCTCATCTCCCAGCCCGACTCCGGAGAGCAGGCCCTGGAAATCGCCGAAATCCTGGTGCGCTCCAACGCGGTGGACATGGTGGTGATAGACTCGGTGGCTGCCCTGGTGCCCCGCTCGGAGATTGAGGGGGAGATGGGGGATGCCCAGATGGGCTCCCAGGCCCGGCTCATGAGCCAGGCCCTGCGCAAACTCACCGCGGCCATCAGCAAGTCCCTGACCAGCGTGATTTTCATCAATCAAATCCGGATGAAAATCGGCCAGTTGTTCGGCAACCCGGAAACCACCACCGGGGGCAACGCCCTGAAGTTTTATGCCTCCATGCGCCTGGACATCCGCCGCCTGAGCGGCATCAAGGTGGGGGATGAGCTGGTGGGCTACCGCACCCGGGTGAAGGTGGTGAAAAACAAGCTGGCGCCTCCCTTCAAGGAGGCGGAGTTTGACATCATCTTCGGCCAGGGCATGTCCAGGGAAGGAGAAATCCTGGATCTGGCCACCGAGGCCGGTCTCATCAGCAAAAGCGGGGCCTGGTACAGCTACGGGGCCGACCGCCTGGCCCAAGGACGGGAGAATGCCAAGACCTATCTCAAGGAGCATCCCGCCCTGATGGCGGATCTGGAAAAGCAGCTCCGCAGTATGTACGGGCTCATCCCGCCGGCCGCCGAGCCGGTTTCCGAAGCCACCGCGGAGTAAGGGACAGGAGAGGTTATGCACAGCCGCGACGTGCGAGACACCTTTTTGCGCTACTTTGAGGAAAAGGGCCACACGGTGGTGTCCAGCTCATCCCTGGTGCCCACCGCCGACCCTACCCTGCTGTTCACCAACGCCGGCATGGTGCAGTTCAAGCGGGCTTTTCTGGGTGAAGAGGTCCGGCCCTACACCCGGGCCGCCAGCTCCCAGAAATGCGTGCGGGCCGGGGGCAAGCACAACGACCTGGAAAATGTGGGCTATACCGCCCGGCACCACACCTTCTTTGAGATGCTGGGTAATTTTTCCTTCGGGGATTATTTCAAGGAAGGGGCCATTGAGATGGCCTGGGAACTCATGACGGAGCGTTACCGGCTCCCCCAGGAGCGGCTCTGGGCCACGGTTTTCCATGAAGATGATGAGGCCCGCCGGCTTTGGGAGAAGATTGCCGGCCTGCCTCCGGAGCGCATCGTAGGGCTGGGGGAGAAGGACAACTTCTGGGCCATGGGCGACACCGGACCCTGCGGCCCCTGTTCCGAAATCATTCTGGATCAGGGCGAGGACATGGCCTGCGGGCCGGAGTGCGGCATCGGCAAATGTGACTGCGACCGCTACCTGGAAATCTGGAACCTGGTATTCATGCAGTTCAACCGCACCAGCAAAGGCGAGCTGGAGCCCCTGCCCAAGCCCAGCATTGACACGGGCATGGGTCTGGAACGCCTGTGCGCCATCGTCCAGGGAGTGAGGAGCAACTTTGACACCGATCTGCTGCGGCCTATTATCGCCCGTCTGGAAGACCTGGCCGGCGAGGCCTACGGCGGCCCCGACCGGCTGAAAAACGTGGCCTTCCGGGTCATCGCCGACCACAGCCGGGCCACCAGCTTTCTGATTGCCGACGGGGTGCTGCCCTCCAACGAGGGCCGGGGCTATGTGCTCAGACGCATCATCCGCCGGGCCCTGCGCTTCGGCCGCCTGCTGAACCTGAAAACCCCGTTTCTCCCCGCGGTTTGCGAGCGGGTGGTGGAGCTGATGGGGGAGATTTATCCCGAACTGCAGACCGCCCGCGGCTTTCTGCATCAGATCGTCACCCACGAAGAAGAACGCTTTGCCGAGACCCTGGACCACGGCTTGAGGCTGCTGCAGGAGGAGCTGGCCGCACTCAAGGCCAGCTCCGGCCGGGTGCTCCCCGGTGAAGTGGCCTTCCGCCTCTATGACACCTACGGCTTCCCCCTGGATCTGGTGCAGGATGCCCTGCGGGAGGAGGGCTTGGACCTGGACTACGAAGGCTATGAAGCGCACATGCGGCGCCAGCGGGAGACCTCCCGGGCGGCCTGGAAGGGCGCCGGCGAAGAAATTCCCGAGGTCTACGTGGAGCTGGCCGGCTGGCCTCCCACCCGGTTCCTGGGCTATGAGACCCTGAGCGCCGACAGCACCATTCTGGCTCTGATTCGCCATGAAACCGCCGGCGACCAAGCCGAAGCCGGCGAGGAGGTGGAAGTGGTGACCACGGCCACCCCCTTTTACGGGGAGGCCGGCGGCCAGGTGGGGGATACCGGCTGGATCACCGGGGCGGGCTTCAAAATTGAAGTGACCAACACCCAGAGGCTCCCCAACGACCTCATCGTCCACCAGGGCGTGGTCAGAGAAGGGTTGGTCAGGGTCAACGACCAGGCCCACCTGGAGGTGGACGCGGAGCGCCGGGCCCGCATCGCCCGGCACCACACCGCCACCCACATCCTCCAGGCCACGCTGCAGAAGCACCTGGGCTCACCCACTTCGCTCCCATCCCCCGGGACACCTTAAAGCAGGTGGAGCTGGACATGAACACCGTGGTCACCCGGAACCTGCCGGTGGAGGTGACCCACCAGTCCCTGCAGGAGGCCTTGGCCAGTGGCGCCATGGCCGTGTTTGAGGAGAAGTACGGGGAGGAGGTGCGCCTAGTCTCAGTGCCCGGGGTGAGCCAGGAACTGTGCGGCGGCACCCACGTGCATCGCACCGGGGACATCGGCCTGATCAAGATTGCCAGCGAAGGCGGCATTGCCGCAGGCATCCGGCGCATT
>JAFDHU010000312.1 GCA_019308625.1 Deltaproteobacteria bacterium | reverse complement strand
ACTTCCCAGAACACGTAGAAGAGGAACAGGTCCAGAGCCACGAACACGCCGATCATGCCGGCCATCAGGGCCAGCAGACAGATCATGAACTCCTTGACCCGATGCTGGATGTCCTCCCAGGTGGCCAGCACGCAGATGGGGGTCAAAAAAGTGGTGAGGAGCACCAAAAGCAGGGAGAAGCCGTCAATGCCCAGGATATAGCTGATGCCGTATTGGGGGAGCCAGTCGTAGCGCTCCATGAACTGCATGGCCCCGGTGGAGCTGTCAAACCGGAACCACAGGGGCAAAGACAGCCCGAACTCCACCAGGGAAATCCCCAAAGTGGTGAGCTTCAGCAACCGGTGGTTCTTCCGGGGCAGGAACAGGAGCAGAATAATCCCCAGAACCGGAAAAAAGATGAGAGTGGAAAGTATGGGCAGCTGCATGAGCAACTCCTACGCGTATTATCCTAATAAATACCCGGTGACGAGGGCCACTCCCAGGACGATGGCCAGGGCATAGTTCTGGAGAAAGCCGGTTTCCAGATGCCGCAGATGGGCACTCAGCCAGGCCACAGTGCCGGCGGAGCCGTTCACCGCCCCATCCACCACCTTGTCGTCCACCTGGAGCCACAGGAGGGTGGAGCCGGTCTTGACGGGCTCCACCACAATGGTGTCGTAGATTTCATCCACGTAGTACTTGTTGTAAATCAGGTCGTAGGGCACCCGGAACTTTTCGGCCAGCCAGCCGGGCAAATCCGGGTTAAGGATGTAAAACTTGTAGGCTATATAGATGCCGATGGCGGCCACCGTGAGGCTTAAGGCCATGAGGCCCATCTCCAGGGTCACCGGCGGATGCCCGACATGATGGGTCACCGGGGTGATGGAGGGCAGGAGGAATTCCTTGAACTTGTGGCCCCCTTCGATGATGGGGACACCCACAAACCCGCCCACGGTGGAGAGCACCGCCAGAATAATCAAAGGAATGGTCATCACCGGGGGCGACTCATGAATGTGGTGGGCCACATGCGGGTCCACCCGGGAGGGGCCGTAGAACACCAGATACACCGCCCGGAACATGTAAAATGCAGTGATCAGGGCCGCCGCGGTGCCGATGCCCCAGTAGAAGTAGTTGCCGTCCATCAGGGCGTGAAAGAGAATTTCGTCCTTGCTGAAGAACCCGGCAAAGGGAAAGATACCGGCGATGGCCAGGGTGGCGATGAGAAAGGTCCAGTAGGTGATGGGCACGTGGTCTTTCAGGCCCCCCATTTTGCGCATGTCCAGTTCCCCGGCCACCGCATGGGACACGGAGCCGGCGCCCAAGAAGAGGAGGGCCTTGAAGAAGGCATGGGTCATGAGGTGGAAGATGCCGGTGACAAAGGCCCCCACGCCGCAGGCCAGGAACATATAGCCCAACTGGCTCACGGTGGAGTAGGCCAGCACCCGCTTGATGTCAAACTGGGCCATGCCCATGGTGGCGGCGAAAATGGCGGTCAAGGCGCCGATGGTGGCCACCACCGTCAGGGAGAAGGGCGCCAGGGCATAGAGGGCGCTGCAGCGGGCCACCATGTACACCCCGGCGGTGACCATGGTGGCGGCGTGAATCAGGGCGGAGACCGGCGTGGGGCCCTCCATGGCGTCGGGCAACCAGGTATACAGCGGAATCTGGGCGCTCTTGCCGGTGGCCCCCACAAACAAGAGCAAAGTGGCCGCAGTGATGACCCCGCTGCCCACGGGATACTTGGCGGCCAGGCTGAAGACCTCCCGGAAGTTTAAGGTCCCGAAGGTCCAGAAAATCAGGAAGATGCCCAAAAGAAAGCCGAAGTCCCCGATGCGGTTGACCACAAAGGCCTTCTTGCCGGCGTCGCTGGCGGATTTCTTCTCATACCAGTAGCCGATGAGCAGGTACGAACACAGGCCCACGCCTTCCCAGCCTACGAACAGCAGGAGGAAATTGTTGGCCCCCACCAGGGTGAGCATGAAAAACACGAAAAGGTTAAGGTAGGAGAAGTAGCGGGAGTAGCCCGGGTCGTCGTACATGTAGCCGATGGAGTAGATATGGATGACGAAGCTGACCCCGGAGACCACCAGCAGCATGACCAGGGAGAGGGGGTCCACCAGAAACCCGATGGGTACGCTGAAGGCGCCGGCGGTTATCCAGGTGTACACCACCACCTCCAGGTGGCGGGCCGCTTCCGGAAGTTGGAGGAATTCCAGGAAAATGGCCACCGCGAGGGCAAAGCTTAAGCCGATGACGGTGGAGCCGATAATCCCCACCAGCTTCTTGGGCACCCTTTTCCAGAAGAGACCGAAGAGACCGTTGATTATGAACCC
>JAFDHU010000311.1 GCA_019308625.1 Deltaproteobacteria bacterium | reverse complement strand
TTTTCAACCGCCGGGGGCAATGGAGTCCGATTCCCGCCGGCCCAGGTTCCTGTTTTGGCAGCCTGTGAACCAGCCCACCATCTTTTAAGTTTTTCATAAGGCGGCAAAAAGACGCCCCAATCGGGCGGCAGCCACTTTGAGGCCGCCATGCCGGCCAGCCAGCCCAGCAGGCCGAAGGGAGTCACCGTTCTGATAATCCCAAAAGCCCGCAGAAACGGGTGTAGCCGGCTCCAATAAATTGGTAATGCTGCGGCGGCGGTGCCCCACCAGAAACTTCGGGCATAAGGGTCCATCCGCCGCCGCAGCCGCCGCGGGGGTGGATTGACTACCACCCAATCAGAACCGCCGCCCCAGGCTGTTCTTTCTTTGGCCTCTAACTTTTGCCTCACAATTTCTGCCACTTCCGGCGTCAGGCCCCCTCTTTGTGGCAGGCCGGGGACGGGCCGCGGCAAAACGAGTTCCCATTCACCTGGGGCCGGGGCCGGTGTGGGCGCTGCCGGTGCCGCGGCTGCGGTTACTGGTGCGGGTTCCGGGGATGCGAGAATTCTGAATTTCCACGGGGGCGTGAAGCTGGGCAGGCCGGGGGGCGTCTGGCCGAACACGCTCGGCAGCCGAAGCTCGGGGCCGGTGAGGGGACGGCCCGTGTTCTTCAGGTAAAGGAAGGCCGCCCGCAGGTCATAATTCGGGGCGTCCGGGTTCAGGCCCTGGGCGCGGGCCCACCTTTGAAATTCCATCTCGGCCTGAATAGGGTCAAAAGCCACGACTGTCTCCTTTCATCCCCGTTTGGGGCGCATTATAAACCCTGGCCCTGGCCTTGGCTGCGGCCCTGAGCACCCCCACGGGGTCAATGTAGTCGTAAACCTCGGCCTTTTCCTTGCCGGGGGCCGGGCGCAGTATGCGGCCCAGGTATTGGAGCACCCTGCCCGAGAAGCGCAACGGCGTGGTAACAAACAGAGTGCTCAGGCCGGGGCAGTCAAAGCCTTCGCCGATAAGCTGTCCGGTGGCTATGAGCACTTTGACTTGGCCGGCGTTCAACGCAGCCACAACCGACTGGCGCTCGCCGTTGCTCAGGTCGCCGGTAAGCAAAGCGGCCCGGATCCCCCGGTCGGCCAGGAAGTTCACCAGGGTTTCACAATGGGCTTTTCTATCGGATAGGGCCAGGATGATGCCGTTGTCGTTCTGAGCTTCCCGTGCTATGTCGTCAGCTATCAGGGCGTTCCGGGCCGGATCCCGGGTAAGCTCGGAAAGCATGGCAGAGTATTCCTCTGACGGGTCGGCCAGGGGGTGAAAGCCGGTCTCACGCCACACCACTTCTGCCTGAAGGATGTGGCCGGCGTCCACCAGGGCGGCCTTGTCCACTTCGTGCACCTTGTCCCCCAGATGCCAGTAAATGAGCCGTGACAGCCCGTCCCGCCGCCAGGGGGTGGCGCTCAGGCCCAGCATGTATTTGCAGTCAAAGGCGGTCACGGCCTCGGTGAAGGTCCGGGCCGGGGTGCGGTGGCATTCGTCCACAATCAGAAAGCCGATGTGGGGGGCCACCTCAGGGGCGTGTTTGTAAAGGGTCTGCACCAGGGCCACGGTGATACGCTCCCCCACCTTGAGCTTGCCGTTGCCGATGATGCCCACCTCCCGGGCCGGGATGCCCAGGAAGGTTTCAATGCGGGCCCGCCATTGCTCCAGAAGCTCTTTGGTGTGCACGATGATCAGGGCCGGCTGCTTCCTGTGGGCGATGACGGCCAGGGCCATGACGGTCTTGCCGGAGCCGGTGGGGGCGGAAAGCGTCCCGAAGTCCCGTTTCAGAATGTGCCGCACGGCTTCAGCCTGGAAATCTTTAAGTTTCCCCCGAAAGGTGAAGTCCACAGGCGGTAAGGTGCGCCGGCGGTCCTCCAGGGTGTAGGGCACCCCCAGGCGCTTCAAGATGCCCAGGGCCTGGCGGGCGAAGCCGCGGGGCAGGATCAGGGCGTCGCCGTGCTTCTCCAGGAAGCAGAGCTCCCGGGGCGTGTCCCAGTTGCTGAAGCCCCGGCGTTCGTTTTCTTCCCATTTGGGGTTAGTGAAAGTGAGCCGATCCCGGAGGGCCTGGGCCGCGTCCGGGCCGGCCCCGGTGATGTGGAGGGCGGAATTCACGATGACTTTTGCTTTCATGGTCAATGCGTCATGGCCTGCAAAGCCAAACAGCCCCAGCAATACCATCCGCCGTCCCTTCCCTTCCCCCAGGCCGGGCAGCCACAGGGGCACATGGCACCTTCCGGCGGAAAATCCGGGTTCCGCATGGGGTCGGGGTCAAAACCGGCCTCGTGAGAAGCCCGTGAAGGGGCGATTTCTTTTA
>JAFDHU010000310.1 GCA_019308625.1 Deltaproteobacteria bacterium | reverse complement strand
GTGGCCGACGGCGGCAGCACCGACGGCACCCCGGAGGTGGCGGCCCGATTTCCCCGGGTTCAGGTGCTGTCTTGTGCCCGGGGACGGGGCCGCCAGATGAACGCCGGGGCGCTGGCCTCCCGGGGGGAGCTTTTGGTCTTTCTCCATGCCGACACCCGGCTGGGGTCCGACCATCTGGATACCCTCCGCCGCCTGGTCCGGGAGCCGCAGTTTGCCGCGGGGGCTTTCGTCTTTTCCCTGTATCCGGAGCTGCCCGTCTTTCGAGTGATTGCCTGGGGGGTCAACCTGCGCGGCCGGCTTCTCGGCCTGCCTTACGGCGACCAAGCCCTGACGGTGCGCCGAAGTCTCTTCTTGGAGCTGGGCGGCTATGCCCACCGCCGCCCGGAAGACCTGGACCTGGTGCTCCGCCTCAGGCGCCACACCCGCCTCCGGCTTGTTAAGCCGCCGGTGGCCACCTCCGGCCGCCGCTGGCTTGCGGAGGGATATGTCAGAACTACCCTGAAGAATTGGCTGTTTCTGGCCTGCCATCTGCTGGAACGCACCTTCACCCGCCGCTGGCCGGAGAGGGGGGAGCTGGAGGAGGTTGGTGGGGGAGGGGGCCAGGGGGCACAGCCCCCTGCCCCCTCCCCCACGCCCCCTCCCCCAACCCCTTAACGCGGGTTGGGAGGGGGGCTTGGGGGGAGGGCAGGGACCACTGGTCCCTGACCCTCCCCCCAGCTTCACTTACCCCTCCAGGCTGCCGGCGCAGGAGGAGCCGCTGCCCGCGGTGCAGCCGTAGCAGTGCTCCGCCAAGCGGATGCGCCGGTGCTGCAGGGCCTTGAGGTCAAAATCCCGGATATGTCGGGGGAGTTCCTCCCCCAAAGGGAGGTTCAGGGCCTGGTTGAAATCGCAGTCGTACAAGATGCCTTCCCAGGAAACGCTGATAAGGTGTCGGCACATCAGGCTAGGCACCGTGGCCGGGTTGAAGCTGCCAGCCAGGCGGTTCAGGTAACGCTCATAGTTGTTGGACCGCCTCAGGAACTCCTCAAAGCGGCCGATGGGCATGTTGATGAGGGTGAAGAGTTGGTGGAAGCGGATGCCGTAGCGGCGGCCCAGCTCCCGGCGGAAGAGAATTTCCAGCTCCGCCTGCGGGGGTGGGAAATACGCCCCCACCGGGTTGGCCATCAGGTTCAGGACCAGCTCTGAACCCTCCCGGCCGTAGCCCAGCTCATTGAGCCGGCGCAGGGCCTCCAGGCTTTTCTGGAAAACCCCCGCACCCCGCAGACGGTCCACCATATCCGCCTGGTAGTAAGGCAGAGAGCAGACCAGCTCCACCCGGTGGCGGCGGAAAAATTCCGGCAGGTGCTCCTTGCCGGGCTCCAGCAGCACGGTAAGGTTGCAGCGGTCAATGATGCGGGCCCCGGTGGCCGCCAGACCCGGAAGTGCTCCACCGCCCGGAGCACCGCGTTGACGGTTTCCAACTCCATCTGCTCCGGACGGTGCGGCCCGGCCTGGAAGTGGCAGTGCTTGCAGGACTGGTTGCAGCGCCACCCCAAATTGACCTGGAGGATGTGGACCTCCTCGGCCCGAAGTTCGGCGTAGCCCAGGCTCTCCAGCCGCTTGGCGAAGGGCACCATCTCCCGCCCGCCCTCAGATGCTGACCTTGTCGGTCACGTTGTGCATCTGAACGCCGTGGATCAGGGTGGCCCCTCCTTTGATGGCCGCGGCCACATGCACCGCTTCGGTCATCTCCTCCGGGTTGGAGCCGCTTTCCAGACAGGCCCGGGTATAGGCGTCAATGCAGTAGGGGCACTGCACAGTGTGGGCCACGGCCAAGGCGATGAGGGCCTTCTCCCGCACGCTTAAGGCGCCCTCGGCCATGACGTTCTGGTAGTAGTTCATGAAAATCTCAAAGAGCTCCGGACGATACCGGCCCAGTTCCGCGAAGCGCTCCAGGTCGTTTTCCTCATAATAGTGGGACATCTCTTCCCTCCGTCGGCAGGCCCGATAACCCCTCGGCGCCCTGCGCCGAACTGACGGCGGTGTGCTGGCCTTAAATCCCCCGGGTGAAGCCGGTGAAGCGGTAGAGGTCGCTCATGAGCTCTTCGTATTCCCCCTTGAGTTTCTGGTAGAGGCGAGCGTTCTCCATGGCCAGGGCGGCTTGTTCCGCCAGGGAGGACATGAAGGTGATTTCATCGTCGCTGAAATCCCGGGGTTCGCTGGTGTAGAGGCGGATGACCCCGATGACCTTGCCCTTCAGGGAGATGGGCACCGACAGAATGGACTTGATGCCTTCCTCTTCCATCTCCTTGGGATAGGTGGCGCTGGGGTCCGAGCCCACGTCATAGACGGACACCGCCTTGCCGGTCATGGCTTCGGTGATGGAGCGGTCCGTGCCCACCGGGCCCTTGGTGATGTACCGTTCGGAGAGACCGAAGGAGGCCACCAGCTCCAGTTGCTGCCGCTTCTCATCCAGCAGGCGCACCGCCGCGGCCTTGATGTCCAGGGCGGTCACCGCGGTCTTGACCAGCAGGTTGAGCACCTTTTTCACCTCCAGGGCCGAGTTGATGGCCTTGGCCACCTGCAGCATGCCTTTGAGAAAATTGAGCTCCCGGACCCGGGCCTCATACATCTGGGCGTTGGCGATGGCCTGGGCCCCCAGCTCCGCCACCGCGCAGGCGAACTCCACCTCATCCATGGTGAACTCCCGGGGCTCGGAGGTGAGCAGACGCATGACCCCGATGATCTGGCCCTTGGACATCATGGGGATGGCCACCAGGGTGGCGATGCCCTCCTCCTTGGCCTCCTGGGGATACTGGATGCGGGGGTCGGTGGTGGCGTCGTAGATGGCCACCGGCCGGCCGCTTAAGGCCTCGGAGATGCTCTTGTCCATATCCACCGGGCCCTTGTTCAGGTATTTTTCGCTCAGGCCCACCGAGGCCACCAGCTCCAGGGTCTTGGTCTTGGGGTTCACCAGCCGGATGGTGGCGCCTTTCAGGCTCATGACCTCGGTGATCTGGCGGACAATGATATCCAGGATTTCCGACACCGCCAGGGTGGACCCCAGGGCTTTGCTGATTTCCTGGAAACTGCGGAGATACAAGCGTTCCTTGGTTGACATCATGGCAACGCCTCCTTCATTAATTATCCATTATAACCGCTCAGCCTTAAACTTTCATAATTTTCCTGGGCCCTTGGGTAAAGCCTTTCGGAACCCGGCCATTTCACCGGGCACTGCCGGGCGGCATTCCCGGAAGGTGGGCGCCCAGAGGTCGGTGTGTCTGGGCCAGCAGCTCCTGGGGGAATTCCCGCTCCACTCCCTTGAGGCCCACCTCCTCCCGGCCCAGATCCAGGAGCTGCAGGAATTTCTGAGGTCGGTTCTCGGCTCCCGGGCGGTAGCGCTCCCGTCTTTCCAGTTCCTCCACGATGAAGGAGATGAAGCCTTTCTTGAGGCCGAACCGGGCGGCGGGGCCTTGGCCGTCTCCTCTGACTTCCTGCCGGGTGATGAGCCGCAGGGCCTCCAGGGACTGAAACAGCTCCAGGGTGTCCATCCGGGGGTTGTCCAGCAGATAGTGCAGGTAGGCCACCGGGAAGAAGCGAGCTGGTCACCGGATTGGGCGCGGTCTGGCCCAACCCGCAGTGGGAGCCGGCCCGGATGATGTCGGCCTTGCCCCACAGCAGGTGGATGTCCAGGCTGCAGCCTTCACCGTTGAGGATGCGGTCCAGGGTGGCCCCCAGGGAGGTGAGGCCGTTGAGGCAGGCCGGGCACTGGCCGCAGGACTCATGGGTAAGCCAGTCGGTGAAGTGCCGGGCCAGCCGCACCACGTCGTCATCCTCCCCCAGGAACACCAGGCCGCCGGAGCCGATCATGGCTCCCACCCGGTTGAAGGTGTCAAAATCCAGGGGAACGTCCAGCAGGTAGGAGCGGATGCCGGTGAGGGACAGGATGGCCCCCGAGGGGCCGCCGATCTGCACCCCGGCCAGCACCTTGCCCTCCTGCACTCCGCCGGCGATGTTCAGGATGTCCCGGAGGGTGCGGCCGAAGCGCACCTCCACCAGGCCGGTGTGGTTGACGATACCGGCCACGGAGAAGAGCTTGGTGCCCCCGCTGGCGCCGTAGCCCAGGTCCCGAAACCACTGGCCGCCTTTGGCCAGGATGAGGGGCACGTTGGCAAAAGTCTCCACATTGTTCAGCAGGGTGGGCTTGCCCCACAGGCCACGCTTCACGTTGCTCACCGCCTTCAGGTCGGGCTCCGCGGGCTTGCCTTCAATGGCCCGCATGATGGCCCGTTTTTCGCCGGCCACGAAGGCCCCGGCCCCCAGCCGGATTTCCACGTCAAAGTCAAAGCCCTCCACTCCCAGGATGTTCCGCCCCAAAAAGCCGTGGCGCCGGGCTTCAAACAGGGCGTTCTCCAGACGGACCACGGCATCTTCATACTCCCGGCGCACATAGATGATGCCGTAGCGGCAGCCGGTGGCCAGGGCGGCGATGAGCATGCCCTCCAAGAGCTGGTGGGGCCGCTCCTGAATCAGGGTGCGGTCCATGAAGGCCCCGGGGTCGCCTTCATCGCCGTTGGCCACCATGAGCTTCACGTCAATCATGACTTCGTCCTTGGCCTGCGCCTCGGGCCGGGCCTTGAGCATTTCCCGCCATTTCAGGCCGGTGGGGAAGCCGGCGCCGCCCCGACCCCTTAAGTTGGAGGTGATGATTTCCTGGACGATGTCCTCGGGGGCCCAGCGTTTGCTCAGGGTGCCGTAGCCCAGCACTTTTTTCAGGGCCTGGTAGCCGCCCTTCTCCAGGTAGGAGTCAATGCTTTCCGGGTTGACTCCTTCCACGAACCCCAGGAGATGACGGTCCTGGCGGCTGAAAAACTCCTTCGGATGCGGCCGCCGGGCCGCCTCCGGCAGGCCCCGGCGCTCTTCGGGGGGCGCCTTCAGGTTTTCCTCGTCAAACACCAGGCAGCCGTAGGAGCCGTCGGGCTTGCGCAGCACAATGCTGCTGGAGTGGAACTCCCCCAGGGGGGCAGGCCAGCCCTCCAGAAAGACCCGACCCGCCTCCAGGATCACCCGGGGACGCAGGGTGTGCTGCAGGCCGGCCAGGATTTCCGGAGCGGTGACGTTGACCGCGCCGGCCAGCAGGTCGTCTTCGTCCACCACCAGGGCGCCCACTTGGTCGGTTCCCGCCGCATCCCGGTAGACAAAGGCGAAGCACCGATCCACCAGGGTGCCCAGAAGCCGGTGGCCGGGCAGGGCCCGGAGCTCCCCCAGGCCGTTGATGCTGAGCCCCGAGATCTGCTCCGGGGAGACCTCCAGGTGCAGGGCGGCCTTCACCCGGAAGGTGTGCTCCAGGGACACCTGATCCACTTCGGCCAGGGCCTCCCGGATGGCCCGGAAAAAGTCGGTGCGGTTGGCATAAGAGGGGCCCCTGAGGAGCCGGGCGATGATTTCCGGAATCTCCTGGGCCTTCACCTGGCCGATGAAGGCGGGGCCCACCTTGAGCACCGGGGCCAGATGGCAGACGCCGAAGCAGTCCCGCTCCAGAAACTGGAGCCCTTCAGGGGACACCCGGCCTTCGGCCACCCCCAGGCGGCCGACCAGGGCCTGGGAGAGCCCGGGCTGGCCCCGCAGAAAGCAGGCAGTGCCCTTGCACACATGAACAATGATTTCCCCCGCGGGGTCGGCGGAGAAGTCCTTGTAGGAGGCGATGACCCGGGTGATGTCGGTGAGGTCGATTTTGAGGCCCCGGGCCACCCGCTCCAGCACCTCCGGGGTCAGGTAGCGGAAAATCCTCTGGCATTCATGCAGCACCTGGGGCAGCAAAGCCTGGCCGGACAGCCCCTTTAAGGTGTGATACAGGTCCTTGCGCCACTCCCGGTGAATGATGGCCTCCACCGGGTCAGGCCGCAGGAAAAAGACCTGGAGGAACTGCCGGGCCTCCTCGGGGGCGAA
>JAFDHU010000309.1 GCA_019308625.1 Deltaproteobacteria bacterium | reverse complement strand
GGTGACCAGACCCAGTTTGTCCACCCCCGCGTCTTTGAGAATAGCCATTACCTGAACCACCAGGCCGTAAGGCACCTCCTGGTCGGATTTGAGCAGCACTTCCGGCCTCCCGGCATGGGGAGTGGCGGCAGGCAGAGCGCCGCGCAGATCCGTCAGGCCCATCTGGTGGTCCCCCAAATAAATCCGGCCCTCCTTGCTGATGGTCACCACCAAGGGCTGGTGATGCACCATGGGCTGGCCCTGGGCCTCCGGCAGGTGCACGGGCAGACCCTGGGAAAACATGGGGGCAGTCACCATAAAAATCACCAGAAGGACCAGCATCACGTCCACCAGAGGGGTGACGTTGATATCCGACATGGGCTGAAAGGAATCTTTTTGCTCAAAAGCCATGGGTGGTTTAGGGCGCCTTGAGCAGTCCCAGCAGCTCGCCGGCAAAGCCCTGGAGGTCGGCTTCCAGACGGCGCAGCCGGCCCAAAAAATAATTATACGCCATCACCGCAGGGATGGCCGCCGCCAGACCGGCGGCGGTGGCAATCAGGGCCTCCGCAATGCCGGGCGCCACGGTGGCCAGCGAAGCCGAACCCTGCAGGCCGATGCGATGGAAAGCCGTCATGATTCCCCACACGGTGCCGAAGAGCCCGATGAACGGCGCGGTGTTGCCGCAGGTGGCCAGGAAGGACAGGGACCTGGACAGCCGCTGCACCTGTTCCGTCAGGGCTCGGTGCACGGCCCGCCGGGCGGCTTCCTCCCGGGTCAGCCCCGGCCAGACCTCCCCTGGATTATGAGCAGGCTCCGGAAGCGGGTTGGCTGAGGCCAGCATCGCGAACGCCTGGCGAAAAACCGCCGCCGCGGGCGAAAAAGATAAGCTGCGGGTGCGGTCATGGGCCTCCGCCAGGGAGGGCGCCCGCCAGAACAGCTCCAGAAACGCGGCGTTTTCCTTCTGGGCCCGGTGAAATTGGCGGAATTTGGCAAAGATGATGGCCCAGGTGAGGATAGAGAAAACCAGCAGGATGAGCATGACCCCCTTCACCACCGGCCCGGCGGCCCAAATGGCGGCCAGTACGTCCCAATCGGAGGCTAGGGCGGCGCCTTCTCCCCCGGCGAGGGGGGCTATGGCGGTCTGAAGCAAAAACATGGCCAAAACTTTTAAATCATATTGTTTTCAACGCCATATTGTCAAGGTACGCCGACGGCCCGGGGGCTCATCCCCTTTCCCTTGCTTCGGGCTTTCACCTTGGGGTAAGATGAGGTGAGACTTCACCCAGGCACTGCTTCCGGGGAGAACATGGCAGCCTCAGCATTTGTGCATCTGCATGTGCACACGGCCTACAGCCTGTTGGATGGGGCCATCCGCATACCGGACCTTCTGAACCGGGCCGCAGCCCTGGAGATGCCCGCGGTGGCCATCACCGATCATGGGGCCCTCTTTGGGGTGCTGGAGTTTTATCAGCAAGCCACCAAGGCAGGTATCAAGCCCATCTTGGGCTGCGAGATGTATGTGGCTCCCGGCAGCCGCCATGACAAGAAGGGCTCGGCCAAGGGAGAGAACTTCCATCTGGTGTTGCTGGCCATGAACGGCCAGGGCTACCGCAACCTGGTGAAGCTGGTCACCAAGGCCCATCTGGAAGGATTCTACTACCGGCCCCGGGTGGACAAGGAGCTGCTCCAGGAGTTGAACGCTGGCCTTATTGCCCTGTCCTCCTGCCTGCACGGCGAGGTGGCTCGGCATGTGCTGGCCGGGGACCTCCAGGCCGCCGAAGCCGCGGCCCGGGAGTATGCCGAAATTTTCCCGGACCGGTTCTACCTGGAACTCCAGGCCAACGACCTGCCGGAACAGCAGAAGGTCAACGCGGCCTTTCTGGAGCTGGGACCCAAATGGGGCCTGCCTCTGGTGGCCACCAATGACTGCCATTACCTCAAGCCCGAGGATGCCCGGGCCCACGATGTGCTGCTCTGCATCCAGACCGGCAAGACCATCAACACCTCGGGCCGTATGCAGTTCAACACCGACCAGCTCTACTTCAAGACCCCGGAGGAAATGGCCCGGGCCTTTCCCGACCCCAAGCTGCTGGCGGCCTCCGGCGAGATTGCCTCCCGTTGCGACGTGAAGCTGGAGCTGGGCCGGTTCCGCTTTCCCGTTTACCCGGCGGCCTCCGGCGAGAGTATGGAGGAGCTGCTGCGGCGCCAGGCGGAGGAGGGGTTGAGAAAGCGCCTGGCCGAGATGCCCGGCGGTCCGGCCCGGCCGGAGGCGGACTACTGGCAGCGCCTGGAATACGAGCTGCAGGTCCTGGAGGCCAAAGGCTTTGCTGGCTACTTCCTGGTGGTGGCCGACATTACCAGCTATGCCCGCCGGCGGCGCATTCCGGTGGGTCCCGGCCGGGGCTCGGCGGCCGGCAGTCTGGTGGCCTACGCCCTGGGCATCACCGACCTGGACCCTCTGGCCCACGGCCTGTTTTTTGAGCGTTTCCTCAACCCCGAGCGCACCAGCCCCCCGGATATTGACATGGACTTCTGCTTTGAGCGGCGGGGGGAGATCATCCACTACGTAGCCAAAACCTACGGCTATGAAAACGTGGCCCAGATCACCACCTTCGGCAGCATGAAGACCCGCCAGGTGATTAGGGACGTGGGCCGGGCTTTGGAGGTGCCCTATGCCGAAGTGGACAAAATCGCCAAACTGGTGCCCGAGCAGCTCAACATCACCCTGAGCCAAGCCCTGCAGCGGGAGCCGCGGCTGCGGGAGCTCAGGGATGCCAA
>JAFDHU010000010.1 GCA_019308625.1 Deltaproteobacteria bacterium | reverse complement strand
GATTTTCCCCTGGGATTTTATATAGGTGATGACCGCCTCCCTTACCGTCGTCCCGGGGCCACACCGGGCTGGCCGCCCGACCTTGGGTTTGAGCGCTTCTGCAAACACCTGATAGCCGTCCCCGCCTGCGGCCAGGAAGTTGTTGGTGGCTACAGTATAGATTTTGTCAGCCTCCAAGGGACGGCCGCTCACCAAAATTTGCTGCACCCGCCTTCCCGGCGGCGCCTGCGGGCGGTAGGTAAAGGTTAGGCCTGAGACCTGGGGAAACCTTCCTCGGGGTCCTGGGCCGGAAACCCCGTGCTCCAGAGCTTTCCGGAGCTGCGCCCCGGTGAGGCGAACCACCACGATATAGTCGGGAAACGGCAGGGCTTTATACACGTTTTTCCGGGTGATGGCCCCCCGGGCGATGTCCGCCCGGATGCTCCCGCCGTTAATGATGGCCGCCTCCGCCCCGGCGACCTGCCGGACGGCGTCGGCCACCAGGTTGCCCAGATTGGTCTCCCGACTGCAGGTGCGGGTGCCGTCCAGAGCCGTCCAGCCGGGCGTCCACCTGACGGGCGTATTTTTGGACAATCTCCAGGATTACCGGGTCCGGGGCCAGAAAGTCCGGGCTGATGTCTTCCAGGCGACCTTGGAAAGCAGCAATCTTCCCGGCCTCGACAGTGAGGTCCAGGACCCCCAGAACCCGGGCGTATTCATGGGCTTGCACAATGATGACGCCGTTCACCCGCACGGGCCGGGACAGCCTGGTATGGGAATGGCCCCCCACGATGACATCAATCCCAGGGACCTGCGCGGCCAGGCGCCGGTCGGCTTGGTATCCCAGGTGAGACAGGACCAGCACCAGGTCCACCCGGGGCCTGAGTTCAGCCAGATACTTGCTCACCACCGGCTCCGGTCGCAGAAAGGTAAGCCCGGCCACATTCCGGGGGTGGTTCGAAGTCGGTGTCTCCGGGGTGACGACGCCGATAATGCCAACTCTGACGCCTCCCACTTTTTTGATGACATAGGGCCGCAAGCCCGGCAGGCCGGCCACATTGGCCCCCAGCACCGGAAAATTGGCCTGGGCGATTCTTCGTTGCAGCACCTCCGGCCCGAAGTCAAACTCATGGTTGCCCACCACCATGGCGTCAAAGCCCATGGCGTTCATCACCTCAATCACCGGGGCCCCCTGAAAGAGGTTGGCCCAGTTGTCGCCCTGAATCATGTCCCCGGCGGCCAGAAGCAATGACGGCCTCTCCTGCCGGAGCTGCTTCAGCCGGGCCGCCAGATAGGCTATACCTCCCTCAAGGAAGATGGAGCCGAAGGGACGAAAGGGCTCGGCATAGCCGTGAAAATCGTTGACATGGAAAATGCGTATGCGGGCCGGGCCGGCACCGGCGGCAGCCGCCGTGGCCAGAACCAGGGCCAGCGCCAGCAGGAAACTGAGAAACCTTGGGACACCCCGTCTGCCCCACATATTGTCCTCCCTCGGTTCTTTCACGCCATTCTACCCCAAGCGCAGCTCCTTGTAACATTTAAAAGCCGGGGAAGAGGGCTGGGCCCCCGGGCCTTTACCTCTCCCCTGCCCAATCCCGCATATTTCCTCGGGGTTGAGGGAGAGCGGTTGACTATCCCTGCCGGTTGGACATATTGTATGGTTCATCGGACGGAGTAAGTCCGGCAGATTGCTGACCGGCTCTAGGACTGACCGAGGTGAAACGCACTGTCATCATTCTGGTCCTGGCGGGAGTCTTGCTGGCCGGCAGCCTAGCCTACTGGCTGCTGGTCGCTGGCACCCCCAGAATCCGGGACTCCTTAAGGCTCATGGGCCACATTGAAGCCACCGAAACCGACCTGGCCTTCAAGGTGCCCGGCCGAATCAGGGTGATTCATTTTGAGGAGGGCCAGTTCATCAAGGCCGGCCAGGTGGCCGCAGAACTGGAGGCGGAGGACCTGCGCCAGGAAGTGGCGGTGGCTGCGGCCCGGCTGGAGGCCGCCCGGGCCAATCTGGCCAAACTGGAGTCCGGCTTCCGCTCCCAGGAAGTGGGGGAGGCGGCCGCCGCAGTGGCCCAGGCCAAGGCGGACTATGAAAACAAAAAAAAGGATTACCAACGCCTGGAAAATCTCTTTCAGCGGCGGGTGGTGTCCGCCTCCACCCGGGATCGGGCCAAGGCCGCGTATCTTATGGCCCAAGCCGCCCTGCGCCGGGCCCAAGAGCAATACCACCTGCGGCGGTCCGGATTCCGGAAGGAAGACATCGCCTTGGCCCGGGCGGAACTGGAACAGGCCAAGGCCGCTCTTAAGCTGGCCAAAACCCGCTTGGGCTATGCAGTCATCCGCTCCCCGGTAAACGGGGTGGTCCTGTCCCGGCCCGCGGAGCCCGGCCAGGTGGCCGCGGTGGGCGCCACCGTGCTGGTCCTGGGAGACCTGGACAACGTCTATTTTGAAGGTTGGATTCCCGAAACCGACCTGGCCCGGGTGACTTACGGCCAGAAGGCGGTCATCACCACCGACACCTATCCCGGCAAGGAGTACCCCGGCTGGGTGTCCTATGTAGCCTCCCAGGCCGAGTTCACCCCCAAGACGGTGGAGACTTTCAAGGAGCGGGTCACCCTGGTGTATCGCACCAAAATCAGGGTGGAAAACCCCAACTATGAGCTGAAGCCGGGCATGCCAGCCGAGGCGGTGATTTTCTTGGATGCGGAGAAGGGCCGGGGCAAATGACTGCCGCCCCGGTCATTGCAGTCCACCATCTCACCCGGGATTTCAACGGCTTCCGGGCGGTGGATAATATCAGCTTCTCGGTGGCCCGGGGGGAGATTTTCGGTTTTCTGGGGCCCAACGGGGCCGGCAAGTCCACCACCATCCGCATGCTGATCGGCCTGCTGCTGCCCTCCGCCGGGGAGGGCCGGGTGGCCGGCTATGACCTCATCCGGGAAAGCCATAAAATCAAACAGCAGGTGGGCTACATGTCCCAGCGGTTTTCCCTGTATGAGGATTTGACCGCCGAGGAAAACCTGCATTTCTTCGGGGGCATCTACGGTCTGCCCAACTCCCGCCTCAAAGAGCGGATTGAGGAGGTGCTGGGCCTGGTGGGCCTCTTGGACCGCCGCCGGGACCTGACCCGCATCCTGCCCCTGGGCCTCAGGCAGCGGCTGGCCCTGGCCTCGGCCATCCTGCATGAGCCCTCCATCCTGTTTCTGGATGAGCCCACCAGCGGCGTGGACCCCATCTCCCGCCGCAATTTCTGGGACCTCATCTATGCCATGGCCGCCCGGGGGGTGACGGTCCTGGTCACCACTCACTACATGGACGAAGCAGAATTCTGCGACCAGCTGGTGCTCATCTACCAGGGCAAAATCATCGCCCAGGGGCCGCCCCGGCATCTCAAGGAGCAGGTTCCTGAGCACATCCTGGCGGTGTATCCTGACCGGCTGGGGGAGGCCCTGGAGATTCTGACGCGGCTCCCGCAGGTCACCCACGCCGCGGTGTTCGGCGCGGGCCTGCACCTGTCCACCCCCCAGCCGGCAGAGGCCCAAACCGCGGTGCAGCAGGCCCTGAGCCAGGCCGGCATCACCGTCCACCGGCTGCAGCACATTGAGCCTAGCCTGGAGGACGCCTTTATTTCCCTGATCCAGGAGGCCGAAGATAAGCAGGAGAAGAACGCCGGAAGACAGGGGTCCATGCCGGTATGAAGGCATAACTATCCTGGCCACCTGAAGCCTGTAACCTGGAGCCCGCTATGGACCTGGTACGCACCTGGGCCGTTTTTCGCAAAGAGCTCATCCACATCAAGCGGGATCCCGCGAGCCTCGCCCAAGCCATCCTGCTTCCGGTGATGCTGCTCCTGCTTTACGGCTATGCCCTGACTTTTGATATCAAGCAGGTCCCCACTGCGGTGCTGGACCGGGAGGGCAGCCAGCTCAGCCGGGACTTTCTCCAGAAGTTTGCGGCCTCCCGCTACTTTAAAGTGACCCGGCAGGTGTCCTCCTACACCCAGATTGCCACGCTCATCGACTCCCGGCAGGTGTGGCTGGCTCTGGTCATCCCCCACGACTTCTCCCGCCGCCTGAAATCCGGGGGCACGGCCCGGGTGCAGGTCCTGGTGGACGGCACCGACGCCAATATTGCCAACATCATCCTGGGCTACGTTCAAGCGGTGGCCGCGGCCTACAACCAGGGCCTGATGGTGGAGCGCCTGCGGGCCCGGGGCTTAAGCCGCCCGCCGGCAGAGGTCAGAAGCGAGCCCCGCATCTGGTTCAACGAGGAACTGGAAAGCAAAAACTTCATTGTCCCCGGCCTCATTGTGGTCATCATGACTATGGTGGGCTCCCTGCTTACCGCCTTGACCATCGTGCGGGAAGAGGAGCGGGGCAGCATGGAGGGCCTGCTGGCCACCCCCCTGAAAAAATGGGAGCTCATCTTTGGCAAACTGGGGCCCTACTTCATCATCGGCATGGTGGACATGTTCATCGCCTTAGGGATGGGGGTGCTGTTGTTTGAGGTGCCGCTGCGGGGCGACGTATTCTTATTGATTCTGCTCTCCGCCCTCTTTCTGGTGGTGATGCTGGGGCAGGGGCTGCTCATCTCGGTCCTGTCGGTCAATCAGCTTCAAGCCTACCAGATGGCCACCCTGCTCACCTTTCTGCCGGCCTTTATGTTGTCCGGCTTTGTATTCGCCATTCAGCAGATGCCCCTGGCCCTGCGCCTGGTGTCCTACATTGTGCCTTCCCGCTACTTTGTGACCATCTCCAAGGGCATCTACCTGAAAGGCGTGGGGGTGGCCCTCCTGTGGCCCCAGGTGGCGGTGCTGACGGTTTTTGCGGTGTTTTTCCTGGTGGCCGCCCAACGCAAGTTCGTCAAAAAAATCCGCTAAAAATACTGAAAACGGAAAACCTCTCCATGTGGCGGCGCATCCGGCACCTCATCATCAAGGAATTCATTCAGGCCTTAAGAGATCCCCGGCTGCGCCTGTTCGTCATCCTGCCCCCCATCATCCAGCTCATCATTTACGGCTACGCCATCAATTTTGACCTCAAGCACATCACCACCGCGATCTTTGACCAGGACCGCACCCCGGTGAGCCGGGACTTGATCCGCCGCTTTGCTGCCACGGACTATTTTGACCTGCGCTGGCAGGTGAACCGGGAAGGCGAGATCCGGGACCTGATGGACCGGAACCGCATCACCGTGGCCCTGCGGATTCCCCCGGATTTCACCGAGGACCTCCGGGCCGGGCGGACGGCCTCCTTGCAGCTCATCGTGGACGGCACCGACTCCAACACCGCGCTGGTGGTGTCCCGCTATGCCAACACCATCCTGGCCTCTTATGCCCAAGGGGTGCTGAACCAGCACCTGCAGCAGATGGGTCTGGGGGAAAGCCTGGCCCTGCCGGTGGCTATTGAGCCCCGGGCCTGGTTCAACGTCAACTTGATCAGCCGCTTCACCTACGTCCCGGGGGTCATCGCCATGGTGATTATGCTGGTGACCCTGATGCTCACCGCCTTGTCGGTGGTGCGGGAAAAGGAGCTGGGCACCATGGAGCAGATTCTGGTCTCCCCCCTCCGGCCTCTGGAGTTCATGCTGGGCAAAACCATCCCCTTTGTGCTCATCTCCCTGGTGGACGTGGTGCTGGTGACCCTGGTGGCCCTGTTCTGGTTCGGGGTGCCTTTCCGGGGCCATCCTCTGGTGCTGTTGGCCGGAGTGATTTTCTTCCTGTTCAACTCCGTGGGGCTGGGGCTGCTCATCTCCACCCTGTCCCGCACCCAGCAGCAGGCCATGATGGCCGGGGTCTTTCTTTTCACCCCGGCCTTGCTCCTTTCCGGGTTGGTGTTCCCCATCCCCAACATGCCGGTGGCGGTGCAGTATTTTACCTATCTCAATCCCCTGCGCTACTTCATCATCATCATCCAGGACGTCTTCCTGAAAGGCGTGGGGCTTAAGGTGCTGTGGCCCCAACTGGTGGGTTTGGCGCTCCTGGGCACGGCCCTTCTGACTTTAAGCGTGCTGCGCTTCCGGGAACGCCTGGGTTAAATTCTTGCCTCTGTTGCCCCCGGCTCCCCTTGCTTTTTTGCAGCAGGCTAGGCCGCCGGCGGGTCGGAGAAAGGCCTGAGGGCTCCGGCCGCCTCCTCTACTTCCGAGGCAACTGCCGGGCCGCGGCCATCAGCCGATAAACTGAGGCCCCGGCCAAGGCGGCAATGTCCTCGGTGGACAGGTGTTCGGAAATGGTTTCATCAAACAGGATGCTGGCATCCGGTTCAAACTCCTCGTCCCCCCGCCACAGCACGTGAATGATGGGCACCAGGGGAAAGGCCTGAAACCGGGCGGCCGCGTCCCCCAGGGAGACAGGCAACCCTCCCATGAAGGTGGCTACTTCCAGGTAAAAGGCGGGGTCATGGCCGAAGGTTTGCAGCAAAGGCTTTTTGGCCCGGGACACGAAAGCCGACCAGTAAAAGCTCCCTTCGGGCACGGTGCGGAAGTCCACAGTCACTCCCGATACCGGCTCCCCGGTGGCTCCCTTCAGGTAGTGCAAAATAAGGATCTGCTCGGTGAGGGGCAGCTCTCCCTGGCCGTCCAGGGGCTCCACCGTGATGTCCGGCCACAGCACCCGCCGGGGCTGACCGAAATAGGGGACGATCAGGCCCCCCTGGCCCTCGTTGACAAGGAATTCGCTTTTGCTTTTGTCCGCCACATGTTTGGGGTTGCGTTTGGCCAGCTCGGCCTGGGCCAAGGCCCGGGCTGTCTTGTAGTCATCAATGCGCGCCATGTCTCCTCCTTGAGGGTATTGGGAGGCGGATAAGGACCTGAAGAAAGGTATTTATAAAAATTATATCCCAAAAATTTTGCTTGACACAGGCTACAGGATATTTTAGAAGATGAAGTAGACGAAGTCGAGGACCCAAAATGCAGCTCTGGTCGCGCCCTTATTACTTTAGCTACTATTATTTTAGGGGCTGGAGCTGCGCCTCGACTTTTAAAAGACCATAAAACCCAAAATCAGCAATCTTTTAAAAGCCGTGGCGCAGGCGAGGCGACCACGGTTTTCTTATTTCTGAGGCTGTGGCCGCTGCGCCGACAAACCGCCAACGGCATGGAAGGAGGAGTCGTGGTAGGGAAACTGATCCGCATGGAACGCATCATGAACCGGGAGACCGGACGCACGGTGATTGTGCCTATGGATCACGGAGTCACCGTGGGGCCTATTGATGGGCTCATCGACATGAAACACACCATTAACCAGGTGGCCAGCGGCGGGGCCAACGCCATTGTGATTCACAAGGGCCTGGTGGAAGGCGGCCACCGCCGCCGGGGCCGGGACGTAGGCCTGATTATCCACTTGTCGGCCTCCACCGCCTTGTCGCCCTTTCCCAACGCCAAAACCTTGGTGTGCACTGTGGAGGAGGCCATTAAGCTGGGTGCTGATGCGGTCAGTGTGCACATCAACATCGGCAACGGCTCGGAAAAGGAGATGCTCTCCGATTTGGGGCAGGTGACCCGCACCGCCCAGGAATGGGGCATGCCGCTTCTGGCCATGATGTACCCCCGGGGTGAAAAAATCAAGGATGAGTACGATGTGAAGGTAATCAAGCACGTGGCCCGGCTGGGCGCGGAGCTGGGGGCCGACCTCGTCAAGGTCTCCTACACCGGCTCGGTGGAGTCCTTCCGGGAAGTGGTGCTGGGCTGCCCAGTGCCGGTGGTCATCGCCGGCGGCCCCAAAATGAGTTCGGACCGGGACATCCTGGAGATGGTCAAGGGCGCGGTGCAGGCCGGCGGCGCCGGCGTGTCCATAGGGCGCAACATCTTCCAGCACCGCGACCCCACCCGCATGGTGGGGGCCATCAGCCTCATCGTGCATGAAAACGCCAGCGTGGAGGAGGCCCTGTCCTTCCTCCAGGCGGTTTGACCTCTGCCTGCTTGCTGGTGACGAAGACCGTGGGCAACTAAGATTGCCGCGTTGCTTATTGAGGATGGCATCATGAAGAAACTCTGGGTCAAAGTGGATCCCTGGAACAAGAAGCTGGTGACCACCGCCCTGGAATCCGGGGCCGACGCGGTCTGGGTGCCGGAAGGCCACGCCCAGGAGGTCAAGGCCCTGGGGCTGATCCAGGTGGTTGCCCCGGACGGCGATCTGGTGCCGGGGAAGGACGTCCCCGAGGTGACCATCACCGGTGCCGACCAGGAGGAGGAAGTGGTGCGCCTGGCCCGGGAAAAGCCGGTGGTGGTGCGCACTCTTGATTGGACCATCATCCCGCTGGAAAATCTGGTGGCCCGTTGCGACAATCTCTTCGTGGAAGTGGGCGATCCGGACGCGGCCCGGACCTTTTTGGGCGTGCTGGAGAAAGGCGTGGCCGGCTTGGTGGTGACCACCTCTGATCCCGGAGTCATCAAGGCCATTGCCCGGCTGACCAAAGAGGCCTCCCCTCCTGTGGAGCTCACCGCGGCCCGCATCACCCGGGTCCGCTCCCTGGGCATGGGCGACCGGGTGTGCGTGGACACCTGCACCAACATGGGCCTGGGCGAGGGCATGCTGGTGGGCAACTCTTCCGGCGGCCTTTTCCTGGTGCACGCCGAGTCCCTGGAAAACCCCTATGTGGCTCCCCGCCCCTTCCGGGTCAACGCCGGCCCGGTGCACGCCTATATCCGGGTACCGGGCGGCAAAACCAAATACCTGGGGGAACTGGCCGCCGGGGATGAGGTGCTGGCAGTAAACCATAAAGGCCACACCCGCCCCCTGGTGGTGGGCCGGGTCAAGGTGGAGAGCCGTCCCCTGATGCTGGTGACCGCCGAAGCTCAGGGCCGGGAGATCGCCACCATCCTGCAGAACGCCGAAACCATCCGCCTCACCCACCCCAACGGCCAGGCGGTGTCCATCGTGGCCCTGAAACCCGGCGACGAAGTCCTGGCCGCCCTGGAGGAAGCGGGCCGTCATTTCGGCCACAAAATCCAGGAAACCATCCTGGAGAAATGACCATGACCCCCAAAGAAGCCTTAAGACAGCAGATTGACGCCCTGGACGAAGAGCTCCTGACCCTGCTGAACCGGCGCCAGGCCCTGGCCCAGGAAATCGGCCGCATCAAAAACCAGGAAGGCACCCGCACCCTGGACTTCCAGCGGGAAGAGGAGGTCATTTCCCGCCTGCTGCATAAAAACCCTGGGCCCCTGACCCCCAAGGCCCTGCGCAACATCTTCCGGGAAATCATCTCCGCGGCCCGGGAAATCCAGGGGGCCCTGAGCGTGGCCTTCCTGGGACCAGAGGCTACCTTCTCCCACCTGGCGGCCTTGAAAAAATTCGGCCACGCCACCCGTTTCGGCCCCATGACCACCATCCAGGAGGTCTTCTCCGAAGTGGAGAAAGGCAAATACCAATACGGCGTGGTACCCATTGAAAACTCTACCGAAGGGGTGGTGAACGACACCCTGGACCGGTTCGCCGAAACCCCTCTGAAAATCTGCGGGGAGATCTTCCTGGAGATTTCCCATGACCTGCTGTCCAAATCCGGGCAGCGGCAGGATATTGAGGTAATCTACAGTCATCCGCACGCCTACGGCCAGTGCCGCCGCTGGCTGGCCACCCACCTGCAGGACATGCCTATCATTGAGGTGGCCTCCACCGGCGCCGCGGCCCAGAAGGCCGCCAAAAATCCCAACTCCGCGGCCATCGCCAGCGCCGCCGCCGCCGCCCTCTACGAGCTCCGGGTGGTGGAACGCCACATTGAAGACAACCCCGGCAACGTCACCCACTTTTTCGTCATCGGCCCGGACACCCCCGGCCCCACCGGTGCTGACAAGACCTCCATCATCTTCTCGGTGGACGACGTGCCCGGAGCCCTGTACCGCACCCTGCGCCCCCTGGCACAAAGGGGCATCAACATGAGCCGCATCGTCTCCCGACCGGTCAAGACCGAAGCCTGGCGCTACCGCTTCTTCGTGGACCTGGACGGCCACCAGGAAGACCCCCAAGTGGCCGAGGCCCTGGAAGAAATCAAATCCCTAAGCCCCTGGTTCAAACTGCTGGGCTCCTTCCCCAAAGCCACCGAAACGGAGGAACTGAGTTGAGCGGCAGCCGAAGCAGGTTTGGGGGAGGGGGCCAGGGGGCCAAGCCCCCTGCCCCCTCCCCCAATCCCCCTCCCCCAACCCCTTACTGGGGGTTGGGAGGGGAGCTTGAGGGGAGGGCGGGGGAACGGCGTTCCCCCGGCCCTCCCCTCAACCCTAAACTGCCCCTCCGCCTCTGTGTGCCGGTGGTGGAGGCCTCGATGCGGCGGGCCCGAGGGCTGTATTTGCGGGCGGCCCGTCGGGGTTTTTGGGCCGAGGTCAGGTTGGATTATTTGGAGTCTCCTGATCTCAGAAGGCTTTTCCGCACTTTGCCCGGCACGGTGATTGTCACCAACCGCCGGCCGGAGGAGGGTGGCCGCTGGGCGGGGAGTGAGGCGGCGCGTCTTCGCTTGTTGGAGGAAGCCCTGGATTTGGGGGTGCATTATGTGGATGTGGAGCTGGCCACTGACCCGGGGTGGCGGCGGGACTTGGTCACCCGTCGGGGAGGTACCGGAGTCATCCTATCCTGGCATGACGTCTCCGGCACGCCGGATCCAGCCGTGTTGGAGAAGGTTCTGGAGGAGATGCTGGCTGCGGAAGCCGATATCCTGAAAATCGTCACCTTGGCTGTGGCGCCGGAGGACAATCTGCGGGTGTTGTCCCTGATTCCCCGGGCCCGGGCGGCCCACCGGGAGATCATCGCCTTCTGCATGGGCCCTCGGGGGGCCTGGTCCCGGGTGGCGGCCCCTTTTTTGGGAAGCTATCTGACCTTTGCCCCCTTCACCCGCCAAAAATCCTCGGCTCCGGGGCAAATCACCGTCAACGAAGTGCGGCGGCTGTGGAAGATATTGAACCGATAACCGCAGCCAGCCGGGGCTGGTGGAAGCGGGAGCATGATTGACGGTAGCACCCTGATATATGGCATACTGGGCCGGCCAGTGGCCCATTCCTTAAGCCCGGCCATGCACAATGCCGCGTTCCGGGCTCTGGGTCTGAACGCCGTGTATGTGGCCTTTCCGGTAACCGACCTGCGGCAGGCGGTGGCGGGCTTGCGGGGGCTGGCCATTCAGGGGGTGAGTGTCACCATTCCCTTCAAGGAGGACATCATCCCCCTGCTGGATGAAGTGGAGCCTCGCGCCGCCCGCATGGGCGCGGTCAATACCGTGGTCAACCGGGAGGGCCGGCTCATGGGCTCTAACACCGACTGGTTGGGGGCGGTGGCCGCCCTCCAGGAAAAGACCCCCATCGCCGGTCGCCACTTTCTCATTCTGGGAGCCGGCGGTGCGGCCCGGGCCATCGCCTTCGGTCTTCTGGAAGAAGGAGGCCGGGTGAGCATCACGGACATTGATATGCCGCGGGCCCAGGGGCTGGCCCGGGAATTCGGGCTGGAAGCCCTGCCCCCCGAGGCCCTGGGACAGTGTCCGGCTACCATCCTCATCAACGCCACCCCGGTGGGCATGGAGCCTCATGACGCCGATATGCCCATTGATTCGGAGCTGCTCGACCGCTTTGACCTGGTCATGGATATCGTCTATCGGCCCTTGACCACCCGGCTGCTGAAAGAGGCCGCGGCCCAGGGGTGTCAGACCATTGACGGCCTGAAAATGCTGCTTTACCAGGGCGTGGCCCAGTTTGAGCTGTGGACCGGCCGGGAGGCCCCGGTGGCGGTGATGTCCCAGGCCCTCTACACGGCCCTGGCGGAAGCCTCGGAAAATAAACAGACCAGCCAAGAACAAAGGAAACCTTAGTGGTGAAGGAAATCAAACCCGTGGGGCCGGTGCACGCCACCCTCACCCTGCCCGGCTCCAAAAGCTACACCCACCGGGCCCTGATCGCCGCGGCCTTAGCTTCTGGAGAAAGCTTGCTGCACAACGCCCTTAGGGCCGAGGACACCGAGATCACCGCCCAGGCCCTGGAGAAGCTCGGGGCGGCCATCCACTGGCACGGCCACGACGTGCCGGTTCGGGGCACCGGCGGGCGGCTGGCGCCGGCGGCTGAGCCCATCTATCTGGGCAATTCCGGCACCTCCCTGCGCTTCCTTACTGCCTTGGCCGCCCTGGGGCAGGGGGAGTATCTTCTCACCGGCTCCCCCCGGCTTTGCCAGAGGCCCATGGGCGAGTTGCTCTCTGCTCTCACGCAGCTCGGCGCCCAGGTACAGGCCCTGGGTGAGGGGGGTCTGCCGCCGGTTAAGGTCAAAGGCGGCATTACCGGCGGGCGGGCCCGCCTTTCCGGGGCGGTAAGCAGCCAATACGTTTCGGCCCTGTTGCTCATCGCCCCCCTGACCCCTCTGGGCGTGGAAATAGAAATCACCGGAGAGCTGGTCTCCCGGCCCTATGTGGACCTCACCCTGGATGTGCAGGCGGCCTTCGGCATTTCCCACTTCCGCCGGGGCTATCGCTACTTCCAGGTCCCCGGGGGTCAATCCTATCGCAGCCAGGAGTATAACATTGACGGGGACGCGTCTAGCGCCTCTTACTTTTGGGCCGCCGCGGCCATAACCGGCGGGTGGGTGACCGTCACCAACCTCAATATGGAAACCTCGCAAGGAGACGTGGATTTTGTTTCGGTGCTGGCCCACATGGGTTGCCGCATCCAGTCCACCCCTGAGGGCCTCACGGTGGAAGGCCGGCCCCTTTCCGGCATTCAGGTGGACATGTCCGCCATGCCCGACCTTGTCCCCACCCTGGCGGTGGTGGCGGCCTTCGCCCGGGGGGAGACGGTCATCACCGGGGCCAGCCACCTGCGCCACAAGGAGTCCGACCGCCTGGCCGCAGTGGCCACGGAGCTCAGCAAAATGGGGGTGGCCGTGAAGGAGACCGAGGACGGCTTGGTAATCACCGGCGGCTCCCCCCA
>JAFDHU010000308.1 GCA_019308625.1 Deltaproteobacteria bacterium | reverse complement strand
GAGAAGGGAACACCTTTGCCAGGAGAGGGCCGTAATTCCCAGGGCCTACCGGAAGCAGAAAGGAAGCCCACCCAGGACTAAAGGGACGTCAGTTTCAAAAAGTCCTCCTGGTTTGCCAAGCGGGTCAGGTCCTTCAGTAGCCAGCGGAGTTCTTCCGCATCCCGGAACCTGACCTCCAGGATGAAATCCGGGCCTTCAAAGGCCGGGGGCGGGGCCAGACGCAGGCGGGGATGCTGTTTCAAGCCCAGGCGGGACAGCCCCTGGTCAAAGGCGGCCTGGGCCGCGCTCAGGCGGGGAAATACCCAGACTCTCAGGCACTGGCGCACCTGACTGGCTTTCTCCGTGGGGTTAAGGGAGGGGTCGGCAAGGCACGAGGCCAGCTCCGGCCGGGAGAGGAGCTCCGCCGGAGTCACCCCCTCCCGCCGGGACAGCACCTCCAGCCACTCCAGAAATTCCTCCTGCTTGCTCTGGCTGAAGGGCAGGGCCTGGAAGTAGGGCAGGGCGGCCAGGCGGTCCTCCGGGGGCCACTCCGCCAAGCGGGCGGCGGCGGTGAGAGCCAGGCGCCCGGCGGCCAGAAGCGGCTGCCACTCCTCCTCCAGGGAGGCCGCGGCCAGCAGGCGGTGCAGCACCTTGAGGCTGGGAGGCAGCCCCAGCAGGGGCAGAAACTGCCGGACAATATGTTCTTCCTCCCAGTGCGTCTTGAGCCGGCGGGCGTAGAAGGCCTGCTCCCAGGGGGAGAAGCCCCGGCTGAAGGCGTTGTCCTGCAGGGCGATCTCCAGGCAGAAGGAATCCGGGGTCTCCGCTGGCAGAGGGTGGGCGCGGATGGCTCGCCAGCCCAAGGCCGCGGCGCTCTTCAGGCGCTTCAAGCCCGCCACCACCTGCCACTTCCCATCCCCTTTTGCCCGCAGCCAAGGCGGGTTCAGGAGCCCCACCGCCTCCATGGAGGCCATCACCGGAGCCAGGTCAACCACCGCGAGGGAGGGGTGGAAGGGATGGTCGGAAAAGTCCACGGCACTTAGCGGAATTTCCTGAACTCTGGTCACTGCGGTTCCTTTGCTGCAAAAGTTGACAGAACAAAAAGCCCGGGTGCCGGCTTGAGGCGGCCCCGGGTCTATTATGCCGGATATCGGTCAAATTTTTAAGACATCAGTGCATCTTCGGCATTCTCGGCATCAGGTTCCGGGCCTTCGGTTGTCTTGCCTGGGGCCGGGTCGTCCGGATTCTCGGTGCCTGAAGGCGGGGAGCAGGTCGGGGTGTCCCGGCCAGCATCCGGCGGGAAGAAGCTGAGGGTGAGGGGGCCCGCCGCAGGCGAGGGGAGACCACCGGCCGGCGCTGCCGGGGCATGACTCGAGGACGCTGAACCTGCGAGGGGGCTGCCACTGATCTTCTGGGGGCGCGCCGTGGCATAGTGGGCCTCCGGGGGCCGACCTGCTGCCGCTGGCGGGTGAACTGCCGCCACTGCCGGCCTGATTGCCAGACTCGGGCCCTCTGCTGAGTATTCGGCTGGGTCATCTGGGCTCTTTCCGGACCCGGCCCTGACGCGGCGGTCTGGGGCCCGGCCTGCGGAGCGGGCTGATTCATTTGAGGCAGTCTGCGCCTGAGATGCCGGCTTTGCCACTCCTGCAAGATCTGCCGGCGCTTGCCGGAATTTTGAGTAACGTTGTCCGGCTCCGCAGGCTGTTGCAGCTCCGGGGTGACGGCCGGATCCCCGGGAGCCGGAGAAGCAGGTGGAGCCGGAGAATCAGGGTCTACGGCTGGGGAAGGTTCGGGACAGCGCTGCCAGTACCGCCGCCGGGCATGGCGCCGGGTCCAGGGGTTTTCGGTAACTTCTTCCACTTCTCCGGGGTCGTCGATGGGACAAGGTTCAGGATAGGGAGATTCCACCACCTGGGGCGGTGCCGGCGCCGGCACTACTACTTCCGGGGAGCAGCCATAACCATAGGAGGAGCCGTAACCGTAATAGGAGCCATAGCCGTAGGCAGAGGCATAGGCGTCATAAGGGTAGCCATAAGACGGTAAGGTAGGGCAGTAGGGGGCGCCGTAACCCGGGGAGCCATTGGGGTAGCCGGAATAGGGATAACCTCCATAGCTCCCATAGCCGTAAAAACTGCCGTAAGGGTATGCCACACACCCGGACAGGGCCAGCAAGGAAAACGCGACAAGGGGGCCGAGAACACGCCTCATGTTTCGCTCCTTTCATGGTCGCCCTCAGCCCCCCGGCCAGGTGCGCGGCAATTTTACAGCGGTCCACCGCTAATAGCTATACTCAGGTTTTTGCGCCACATATGGGGGGTAAGACCGGTACCCCGGGGGAGGATAGGGACGGCCATAGTTATAATTGGACGGCGGCGAATAATAGCCGCCGTCAGGGT
>JAFDHU010000307.1 GCA_019308625.1 Deltaproteobacteria bacterium | reverse complement strand
GGACCTTCTTCGCCTTCCCGGCTTTCCAGCAGGGCCTCCACCTGGTCCCCCACCTGGGCGGTGATTTGGCCGTCAGGAGTGGTGAACTCGGAGATGGGAATCTGGCCTTCGCTCTTGTAGCCGATGTCCACCATGACATAGTCTTTGGTGATGGAGATGATGCGGCCTTTGACCACTTCACCTTCCTGAACCCGGCGCAGACTTTCCTCGTAGAGTTCGGACATCTGCTCCATGTCCGCCTCTTCCGTGAGGTCCTCGTATTCCGGGAGCTCGGCCACGGCGGGGGCGGCTTCCGCCGGCTTATCCTCGGCGGCGGCCTCAGTCTCCTCTGGGGCCTCAGCCTCTACCTGGATTTCGGCCTCCTTCTCGGCTTCAGGCTCTTCCTGGGCCTCCACGGTGGCCGGGGCCTCCTCCTGGGCCTCAGCCTGTGCCGGCGGCGCTTCGGCTTCCGTCAGGGAGGTTTCCGTAGCCTCCGGGACGGGAGCATCAGGTTCTGCTGGTGCAGCGGCTGCCTCCTCAGCCCCGGAAGCGGGCTGGGTTTCCGTGCCCTCCTCTGGGGAAGGGGTTTCCAGCTCCTCGGGGGAGCCGGGGGTGAGTTGGTCGTCTTTTTCCCAAAAGTTCATGAAAAACAATCCCCCTTAAACAGGATTCCACTTTATTTATTTAGGACTGTCCGGGGCGGGTCAGGGCCTCCCTGACCTCGGCCAGACAGGTATTAACCACTTCTTCCGGCGACAGCGTGGTGGTATCCAGGCATACGGCCCCCTCAGGCACTCTCAGGGGGGCGGCCGCCCGGGTTTCGTCCTGCCGGTCCCGGCTGACCAGCTCCTGAATGGTTTTCTCCAGGTCCACCGTCAAGTTCGCGTTTTGCCATTCCCGGCGCCGCCGGGTCGCCCGAGTGGCCAAATCCGCGGTCAGGAAAAATTTCACCTCCGCGTCCGGGAACACCACGCTGCCCAAGTCCCGTCCCTCGGCTACCACGCCGCGGTCAGGCGCCAAGCGCCGCAGGCAGGCGTTCACCCACTGGCGCACCTGGGGGACGGCCGCCACCCGGGAGGCCGCCCGGCTCACCTCCGGAGTGCGCAGCTCCCGGGAGACTTCCTGGCCGTCCAGGTAGAGCTTCAGGTCTGCCTCCGCCAGGACAATTTCGGGCTTGAAGCCCTGCAAAAAGTCTTCCCAGGCTTCGGAATTCTCCATGTCCAGCCGGCGCCGCAGGGCCTCCCAGGCCACGGCCCGGTAAAGGGCGCCGCTATCCAGATAGCGGTAGCCCAAGGCCTTGGCCAGACCCTTGGCCGCGGTGCTCTTGCCGGCCCCGGCCGGGCCGTCGATGGTGATGATAAGGCGACGGCAGCCCCACATTCACCCGGATGCAGTCCGGGAACTCATAGGCGTCCATAGCCCGGATGATAACCCCTTCCCGCAGCATGCCCTGATACACTTCCTGCCCCGGGCGGCCCACCCGGATGAGAATGAAATTGGCCTGGGTGGGGACATAACTGAGTCCCAGACGGCTGAGCTCCCGGCAGAGAAATTCCCGGCCTTGGCGCACCACCTCCAGCGTGCGGTTTAAGAACTCCTGGTCCCGCAGCGCGGCCCGGGCCCCCACCTGAGCCAGGCGGTTGACGTTGAAGGGCAGCCGCAGGCGGTTCAGGAAGTCCAGCAGTTTGCTGGGGCCATAGCCGTAGCCGATGCGCAACCCGGCCAGCCCGTAGGCCTTGGAAAAGGTGCGCAGTCCCACCAGCAGGCGGTCTTCGGCCAAGTAGGCCACGCCCTGGGGCACATCAGGGTCATCCACAAACTCAATATAAGCTTCATCCAGCACCACCGTGACGGTGGGCGGCAGGGCTGCCAGAAAACCTTCCCAGTCGGCCCGGGAAAAAACGGTACCGGTGGGGTTGTTGGGGTTGTTCAGCAGGATCAGCTTGGTTTTGGGGGTAACCGCACGAGCCACGGCCGCCAGGTCAAGGTGCAGATCTTTGAGAGGCACCGGGCGGAAGACGCCCCCGGCCGCCCGGGTCAGCAGGCCATACATCAGGAAGGTGTGGGCACTGCTTATCACCTCATCTCCCGGGGACACCAAGGTCCGCACCAGAAGGTCCAGGATTTCATCGGAGCCGTTCCCCAGAATCACCTGCTCGGGCTTGATGCCCAAATGCCGGCTCAGGTCCTCTCTCAAGTAATAGGCGTGGCTGTCCGGATAGCGGTGCAGGTTGGCGAGTTCAGTCTGAATAGCGGCCAGAGCCCGGGGCGAGGGCCCCAAAGGATTCTCGTTGGAGGCCAGCTTGACGGCGTTGGTCAGGCCCAGCTCCCGGGCCAGTTCCTCCAGGGGTTTGCCCGCTTGGTACGGAGTCAGTTGGGAGAGATGGGGTTGAATCAGGGATGCGATATTTGCCTCAGTTTGCGCCATAAAAAGACAGTGGTGTGCCGCGGTTTTGGGGAAAGCCAGAGGAGCCTTGGAAGTGAATGGGACCGTGGGGTTGAGCAGGTTAAACAATAACGCCGACGCCAAACACTAAAGGTGCGAGGCCCACTTCCACACAGGCTGGACCGGGCCACCTCCTTTTCCCTGGTAGTTTGTTATTAGCTTCAGACCCGCGTAACAGGCTCTTTTTTCATACCGTAAATCACCTGGAAATGCAAGAATTTTTGAGCCCGGCCCCCTTCCAGCCGGCGGGTGCCGCAGCTTCCCTGGCGCATTATAGCAGCCACAACCCCGAAAGCCGCTGCTGGCGCGGCTGTCCGGGGCTGCAGTCAGACTTCCCAGATAATCCTGGCATCCACCGCCCAGCACCCTTCGGGCGTGGCCATTAGAGGGTTGACGTCTAGTTCTTTCAGGTTCGGATAGGCTGAGGCCAGACGGGAGAGGCTCACCAGCGCCGAGGCCACCGCTTCCAGGTCCACCGCGGGCTCGCCCCGGAAGCCGGTGAGCAGGGGGTAGCACTTGAGGCGGGCCAGCAAGGCCCGGGCTTGGGCCAGGTCCACCGGCACCAGGGTTTGGGCCACATCCTGCCAGAGCTCGGTGTAGATGCCCCCCAAACCACACAGCACCACCGGCCCGAAGGTGGCGTCTTGTTTGATTCCCAGCAGGAGTTCCCGGCCTTTGAGCTCCTGCTGCACCAGGATGCCTTCCGACATGGCTTGGGGATTGAAGCCCTGCACCCGGGCCATAAGGCTCAGGAAGCCCTGCTGCACTTCCCGGTCCTCCATCAGATGCAGGAGCACCCCGCCCGCGTCCCATTTATGGAGCCAGGCCGGCCCGATGACCTTGAGGACTACCGGGTACCCCAGCCCCTGGGCCGCGGCCACGGCCTCCTCGGGGGTCCGGGTCAAAACCCCGGGGGCCACCGGAATCTGCCAGCGGGCCAGAAAATCCAGAGCTTCCTGCCCCAGCAGCACGGACTGCCGCGGTCTGGACGCAGCTGCGGGGGCGGCCTCCAGGGTGAAGCTCTCCGCCGGTCGGGTCTGGATGCGGTGGAACTGGCGCAGGCGGGCCAAGGCGTGGACGGCCCGCTCCACGGAGGCAAAACAGGCCACCCCCGGGATCTGATCCAGGTCCTGGTGCAGTCGGTCCCGGTGGTCGCCGTAGAAGGTGAACACCAGGGGCTTGCCGTGGCGGTCCAGTTCCAGGGAGGCCATGAATTCCGGAGTGGGAAGGTTGTTGCGGTGCAGGGGTGAGGACAGGCCCGGCATCATGGCCAGCACCCCGTCAATTTCGGGGTCGGC
>JAFDHU010000306.1 GCA_019308625.1 Deltaproteobacteria bacterium | reverse complement strand
GGGTGAACCGGAGGCTGGACAGAAAGCCCCGGCTCCGGACAGGAGGGCGTAAGGGCATGCAGCCCGGAGGCAGCCGGGGGGCCAACCCGGTGAGCAACAGGGGCGGGACGGCCCCAGGAAGGTCAGAATTCCACTACGGTGTCGTCGCCCAGCAGGAGCTGCAGGGAGCGGTGGCGGTTGTGGCGGGCCACCCGGGCGTTACGGCCGATGAGGCTGTCCTCCAAACGGTCCACCTGGAGCAGGGTGACCTGGGAGAGCAGCACCGAGTGCTCCAGGACCGAGGACTCTACATGGGAGTGGTCGCCGACGCTGGTGAAGGGGCCGATGAAGCTGTCTTTGATGAGGCAGTCAGCCCCGATGGCCGCAGGCCCCCGGATGGTGGAGTTGATCACCCTGGTGCGGGGGCCGATGGACACCCGGCCGCTGACCTGGGAGGCCTCATCCACCTCCCCCTGAATGTCCCGGCGACTCCATTCGTCCAGCACCAGGGTGTTGGCGGTCAGCAGGTCGTCTTTTTTGCCGGTATCCAGCCACCAGCCCTCCAGACGCCGCCAGTCCACCCGTTTGCCGCAGTCCAGAAGCCACTGGATGGCGTCGGTAATTTCCAGCTCCCCCCGCCAGGAAGGCTTAAGCTGGTCAATAGCCGGGTGGATGGCCGGAGTGAAGAAATACACTCCCACCAGGGCCAGGTTGCTGGGCGGCTGCGGGGGCTTCTCCACCAGCTTCACCAGGCGCCCCTGGCCGTTGAGCTGGGCAATGCCGAACTGGCGGGGATCGGCCACCTCCTTGAGAAGAATTAAGGCATCCAGGCCGCCGGACTGAAAGGCCTGAAGAAACTCGCTGATGCCGCTGCTGATTAGGTTATCGCCCAGATACATGACAAAGGGGGAGTCCTCAAGGAACGGCCTGGCGGTCTTGACTGCATGGGCCAAGCCCCCGGGCTCGACCTGGAGAATATAGGTGACGGACACCTGCCAGCGGCTGCCGTCACCCACCGCCTCCTTAACGGAGTCGCCGGTCTCCGGGCTGATGATGATGCCCACCTCGGTCACTCCGGCCCGGGCCAGGTTCTCAATCACATAAAACAGGATGGGTTTGTTGGCCACCGGCACCAACTGCTTGGCCGCCGTGTGGGTGAGAGGTCGGAGGCGGGTGCCTTTGCCCCCGCTCAAGATCAAACCTTTCATGCTCTCTTCCCCGCCGCACCGGTTTTTCTTATTATCGGCTTTTTTATTACAATTACTCAAAAAATTTCCACTCTTATTGAAATTTTTGCCGGGCGTAAGGAGGAAACCTCTGTCTGCCGGAAGGGTAAGTAATTGCAATCAATAAAAGAATATGTTACCGTCAGCCAAGACTTTGCCGGCCTGGAACGCCGGCCAGAGAGAACCTGACATGGAAAAGAGCCCGGAGGAAAAATTAGCAGAGCGGGTACGCCCCTTGGTGAACGACATCCTGGCGCGTTTCAATGAAGAAGGCGTCACCCCCCAGGAGGCGGGCATGGTGATTCTGGCCTTGACCCATCGCCTCCTGGGCGTGCTGGACGGCAACCCCGAGGAGCAGCGTGCCTTTATCCTGAACGTCGTCAACCTGATTAATCGCTACTTGGCGGGAGAGCTGGACCAGGATTGAACCGGAGGCTCCCGGGGCTATCTCCGGCCTCCGGCCGGCGGAGCCGCTATCAGGCCTGGGCAGGTGGCCGACACAGTCGGAAAGGAGCGGTGGCGCGCTTCCCGGCCCGGTTAAACTACCTTACTTGCCCCTTGCCTTCATGACATAAAATGGCACAACGAGCCAACACCATTTTGGACCTGATAGGGGACACCCCTATCGTGAGGTTGAACCGCCTAAACCCCAACCCCCAGGTGGAGGTGTACGTCAAGCTGGAGTACTTCAATCCGGGGGGCTCGGTCAAGGACCGCCCGGCCCTGGCCATGATTGAGGCTGCGGAGGCCACGGGCGAGCTGACCCCGGATAAGACCGTAATTGAGGCCACCAGCGGCAACACCGGCATCGGCCTGGCCATGGTGTGCGCGGTGAAAGGCTACCGTCTGCTTTTGACCATGCCCGAGTCGGCCTCCCTGGAGCGCCGGCGGATTCTTAAGGCCCTGGGAGCCGAGCTGCTTCTGACCCCGGCGCACCTGGGCACCGACGGAGCCATTGAAGAAGCCTATCGCCTGGCCCGGGAGCACCCAGACAAGTACTTTCTGGCCGACCAGTTCAACAATCCGGCCAATCCCGTCTCCCATGAGAAGACGGCCCGGGAGATCTGGGAGCAGACGGGGGGCCGCGTTACCCACGTGGTGGCCACCATCGGCACCACCGGCACCCTCATGGGCATGTGCCGTTACCTGAAGCAGTTCAACCCGGAAATCCAGGTGATAGG
>JAFDHU010000305.1 GCA_019308625.1 Deltaproteobacteria bacterium | reverse complement strand
CGCTTCCCCTTGACCGAATTCATGGAGCTCAAGCTCTATGACCTGAAGTTCCGCTACCGGGGGCCCCGGCCGGCTGGCGGGGAGGTGGTTATTGTAGCCATTGACGATGCCAGCCTCAGGGAGGTGGGACGCTGGCCTTGGTCCCGGGAGGTGCTGGCCCGGCTGGTGGCCCGCCTGAAAGAAGCCCAGGCCCGGGTGATTGCCTTGGACATTATTTTTGCAGAACGGGAGATTACCGCGGGGGTGGAAGCCGTCCGGCGGCTGCGTCAGACTCTGGCCGCTACCGGCCTGCTGACCCCCCAAATCGCCGCCCTGGTGGAGCAGGAGGAGCAGCGGGCCGATGTGGACCGGCAACTGGCCCAGACCATCGCCCGGGGCACGCCCACGGTTCTGGGATTCTACTTCCGGGACGTGGGAGGCCGGGCCATAGGCGCGGAGCCTCGGCAGTTTATGGGTCCCAAGGCCATTGCCGCCGGCACCTACAACCTGGTGCGCCTCCGGGACCGCCAGCGGCGGCTGCCGCTGCTGGGTGCCCGGGATGCGGAGGTCAACCTGCCGGAAATGACCGAGGCCGCCGCGGGCAGCGGCTATTTCAACATGGTGCCCGACCCCGACGGCAGCGTGCGCTGGCTCCCCATGGCCATCGCTTACGGTCCGGATATCTATGCCCCCCTGGTGCTGGTGACCCTGCGCCATTACCGGGGCCGGCCGCCCCTGGGGATTACCCTGGGCCAGGGGGGCGTGGAGGAAATCCGCCTGGGAAGGCAAATCATCCCGGTGGACCGCTTCGGGCGGTTTTATCTCAATTTCCTGGGTCCCCCCGGGGCCTTCCCCACCTACTCCGCCGCGGCCGTGCTGGCCGGGCGCCTGCCCCCCGGAGCCCTTAAGGACAAAATCGTCCTGGTGGGGGCCACCGCGGTGGGGATTTATGACCTGCGGGTGACCCCCTTCTCCGGCCTGTCCCCGGGCATTGAAATTCAGGCCACCGCCCTGGACAACATCCTGCGGAGGCAGTTTCTCCAGGTGCCGCGGCTGAGGGATTTTCCGGTGGCCGCGGTAGTGCTGCTTTTGGGGGTGATTCTGGGTCTGGCTCTGCCCCGCTGGTCCGCGGCCTGGGGCTTTGCCCTGGCCGCGGTCCTCGGCCTGGGATACCTCGGCTTCAACTATTTTCTTTTTCTCCAGGGCTGGCAACTGGAGCTGTTCTATCCCCTGGCGGAGATCGCCGGTGTGTACACCGGAGTCACGGTGCTGAGATTCCTGGCTGAAGAAAAGGCCCGGCTGCGGCTCAAAAGGGCCTTCCAGTCCTACTTGGCTCCGGCGGTGGTGGAGGAAATCATCCGGCACCCGGAGCGCCTGCGCCTGGGAGGCGAACGCCGGGAGCTGACCATCCTGTTTTGCGACATCCGGGGCTTCACCACCCTGGCCGAGACTATGGAGCCGGAGGCTTTGGTCCAGGTGCTGCACGATTTTCTCAACCCCATGAGCGAAATCATTGTCAACCACGGGGGGACCCTGGACAAGTACATGGGGGATGCCATCATGGCCCTGTTCGGCGCGCCTCTGGTCATGGAGGACCACGCCGCCAGGGCCTGCCGCACCGCCCTGCAGATGGTGGCCACCTTAAGGCGTCTGGATCAGGACTGGGAAGCCAGCGGCCGCCCCTGCCTCAGCCTCGGTGTAGGTCTGAACACCGGCGTGGTAGCGGTGGGCAACATGGGCTCGGACCGGCTGTTTGACTACACCGCGGTGGGCGACAACGTCAATCTGGCCTCCCGCCTGGAAGGCCTGAACAAGTTTTACGGCACGGAGATCCTGATCAGCGAGTCTTGCGCCCGGGCCCTGGGTGAGGGCTTTATCCTGCAGGAAGTGGATTTGGTGCAGGTGAAGGGCAAAAAACAACCCCTGGCCGTGTTTGAACTGCTGGGGGAAGGGCCTCCGGAACCTGCTCTGGCCGAGTTTCTGGCCGCCTACCACGAAGGCCTGGAACTCTTCCGGAGCCGGCAGTGGGACCGAAGCGCTGAGGCCCTGGCCCGGGCCGCCCGGCTTAAGCCCCAAAATCCCCACGTCCAGCGCTACCTGAGGCTGACCGAAGACTTCCGGGCCCACCCCCCGGGGCCGGATTGGCAGGGAGTAACGGTGATGGCCGAGAAGTGAGGAGGAGGAGGGCAGCACGAAGAGGGGAGACTTTCCAGGTATTCAGGTTGCTGCCGTTCGTTTTGGGGAGGGGGCCAGGGACCACAGGCCCCTGCCCCCTCCCCAAGCCCCTCCCCCAACCCCGTAAAGGGGGTTAGGAGGGGAGATTGAGGGGAGGCGCCGCTTTTTACCCTTTGATGGCCTCCAAAAAGGTCTTCAGGGCGGCTTGGTCCTGGACCTGGTGAAAGCGCTC
>JAFDHU010000304.1 GCA_019308625.1 Deltaproteobacteria bacterium | reverse complement strand
CCGGTAGAACCCGGAGCGCTGCATTTCCTCCAGGACAATGGCGTCCGCCTCCCGCAGGATGGCCAGGCGCTCCCGGGTCACCTCACCCAGGATGCGGATGGCCAGCCCGGGCCCTGGAAAAGGGTGGCGCCAGACCAGGGAGTCCGGCAGGCCCAGTTCCCGGCCCACTTCCCGGACTTCGTCCTTGAACAACTCCCGCAAAGGCTCCAGAAGTTTCAAGGGCATGATCTCCGGAAGCCCTCCCACGTTATGGTGGGTCTTGATGGTGGCCGAGGGGCCCTTGAAGGAGACGCTTTCAATGACATCCGGGTACAGGGTGCCCTGGGCCAGATATTTCACCCCGCCCAGTTTTTCGGCGGCCGCGGCGAACTGGTGGATGAATTCATGGCCGATGCGCCTGCGCTTTTCCTCCGGGTCCTTCACCCCCTGAAGCAGCTCCAGGAACCTGTCGGCGGCGTCCACGTACACCAAGTTCAGGTGGGCATGGTTCCGGAACAGGTGCACCACCTCTTCGGCCTCTCCCTTTCTGAGAAGGCCGTTGTTGACAAAAATACAGGTCAGGCGGTCGCCGATGGCCTGGTGAACCAGCACCGCGGTCACCGAGGAATCCACCCCGCCGGACAAGGCGCAGATGACCCGGTCCTCGGGTCCCACCTCCTCCCGGATGGCCTGGGTGGCGGCCTCTATGAAGGAGCGCATGGTCCAGAGGCCTTTCAGCCCGCAGATGCGGAACAGGAAATTGCTCAGGATGTCCCGGCCCCGGGGCGTGTGCCTCACCTCGGGGTGGAACTGAACCCCGTAAAGGCGGCGCTCCCGATGTCGGATGGCGCCCACCGGACAGGTATCGCTGGCCCCGATGACCTCAAAGCCGGGCGGGGCCTCTTCCACTGTGTCGCCGTGGCTCATCCATACGGTTTCCTCGGTTTGCAAGCCGTAAAACAGGTCGTCAAAATTATGGATGGTGAAGGATTTGCGGCCGTATTCCCGGGAGGCAGCCGGCACCACCCTGCCTCCCAGGAGGTGGCTCATCAGTTGAATGCCGTAGCAGATGCCCAACACCGGCACGCCCAGCTCCAGGACCGCCGGGTCCAAAGTGGGAGCCCCCTCCTCGTAAACGCTCCGGGGCCCTCCAGACAGGATGATGCCCTTGGGGGCAAATTCCCGGATTTTGTCCAAAGGGATAAGAAAGGGGTGAATCTCGCAATAGACCTTCAACTCCCGCACCCGCCGGGCAATAAGCTGGGTGTACTGGGAGCCGAAATCCAGGATAAGGATTTTTTCCTGATGGGGGTCAAGCATGCCGGAATATCCGCCGAGCCCGGAGATAAACAGCCGGATTGGCAGTTTTGTCGCTTACTTAAAGAATTATAGCCCCGCAAGGGGGAAAAAGCAACGGAAGCCTGGCACCCACAAGGTCATGGCCGGAATCGTGGCCGGCCCTGTTCCACGAGTCAAAGGCTGAGGCAGCGCGTCTTTCACAATCCCAGGGGGGCCAGGAAGCGTTGGGCCAGGATGGCTTGGAGTTCCTGGGGCGGGCGGTGCCGGTGCAGGTCCAGCAGGCGGTTTAGGTCGGCGGCGTCCCGGCGCAAGCGCCAAAGGGCCGCCTGTCTGGCCTTCTCCAGGGGCTCCCAGTCGCCGCCTTTGGCCACCTCCCAGAAGGCGGGCTCCAGTTCCGGCAGGAGCAGGGGATAAAGACCGGGCTGGAAGGCCAGCATCAGGCCCAGGGAGGCCAAGTTGCGCTCGGCGATAAGATAAGCCAGACGCCCATGCTCGTTCACCTCCGCCAAGGCGTCTTTTAGGCTTCTGATCCAGAGTTCCAGACGGCTCTGGGGGAAGAGCTCCAAAAGCCGGGGAAGTACGGTCCTAAGGCTTTCTTCCCGGGCCTCGCCGATTTCGTGGTGGATGACCGCTTCCAGTTCCGATATGAGCAACAGACAGAATTGTTCCTGATGAGACTGGGGTGAGATCACCAGGTCTCTAAGCCTGAGGCCCAAAGTGGGCAAGGCGATTTTCAGGAAGCGGTTGCTGCACTCGGTAGGGTCTGCCAGGCGTTCCCAAAGGTAGAAGGCCAGGGTCTGGCTACGGGCATAAATCAGGTTGCCCTGGGCCATGGCCGGGGTGCCGTCCAGGTCCCGGGCCAACTCATCTCCCAGGATCAGGATGGTGAGGTCGCCATCCCGCCGCACTTCGGCCAATTCCCCCAAAAAGAAAGTAGGGGCCAGCCCCCGGCCGAACCCCGCTCCATAGATAAGGCCTTCCGGTTCCAGGAGGGCGTTGATGTCTTCAATGGGTTGATGTCTTCAATGGCAAAGGGATCCAGGGAGCAGCCGTTCCACTGCAGGCAGTGCCAGGAAAGGTCACCTTGGGCTTCCCAGGCTCTTTCCTGGGTGGCAATCCACTCCAGCACCGCGGCCGACTCGGGTTCCTGCCAGGGGAGGAGGTCATGCTCCCATTTATAGAGCTGGCGCAGGCGCAGCAACAGGCCGCACAGGGAAAAGAGGCCGGCTTGGGCCCCGCTGGCCAGCTGGCAGTTGCGGCGCACCTGACGGATGAAATCCTGCAGCACGAAGCCTCCCGTTCCCGTATAA
>JAFDHU010000303.1 GCA_019308625.1 Deltaproteobacteria bacterium | reverse complement strand
ATGGTGATCAAAGAGGTCTTCGGGGTTTCCATTGACTGGCTCCTCACCGGCGAGGAACCCCCGGACTTCCAGACCGTCCAGCCCATCATCACCCTGGCGGGCACCCAGCCCGAGTTGCCGGAGGGGTTGCGCCCGGAATACTATCTGGCCGTGCCCCTGGTGGAGGGACCCATCGCCGCCGGTTACGCCGGGGCCATCCCGGGGGACCAGGTCCAGGACCTGGTGTGGGTCTATAAACCGGAGATCGGCGCCCGGGAGCACCACAACCTTCGGGCCGTGCGCCTGGCCCCGGACGCCGACTCCATGGAGCCCACCATCCGCCGGGGCTCCATCGTGATCATAGACCCCGTGGAGGTCACTCCTTTACCCAAAGGCATTTACGCGGTAAGATTGGATGAGGAAGGGGGTTGCGCCATCAAGCGGGTCTCCCAAACCGAACACCACTGGGTGCTGATTTCCGACAACCCCGAATACCCGCCCATCGCCCTGGAAAAAGTGAGAATGCCCAACCTCATCATCGGCCGGGTGATCTGGTCGTGGACGAGCTGGGTGAGGTAAACAGAAAAAGGACAGAGAAAGCTTTTTAACCGAAACGGCTTAGGTTGCCGCCAAATCCCCATTGAGTTGGGGCCGCCCAGATATACGCCGTGAAGTTCGAAGTAAGAGGAATCAGGGGTCGGTGGGAGCTTTTTATCCTCTTCCTGGTGCTCCTTTGGCCCGTTTTGGCCTTGGCCTTGAGCCCCGCTCAGGTCTTTGAAAAGGTGAAGAACTCGGTGGTGGTGGTCAAGGCTTACGACCAAAGGGGCCGGCTGGTGGGGCTGGGAAGCGGCGTGGCCCTTTCCTCCAAGATGGTGATCACCAACCACCATGTAGTCAAAGAGGGGGTACGCCTGACGGTGGGCCAGGGAAAACAGGCAAGCCCGGCCTTCGTGGCGGCGGCGGAGCCCGAGCGGGACCTTGCCCTCCTGAAGGTCTTCGGCCTGTCGGCCGTGCCCGCCTCCCTGGGCCGGGCCCGGTCACTCAGGGTAGGGGACCGGGTGTTCGCCGTGGGCGCGCCCTACGGCCTGGAATTGTCCATGTCGGAAGGCCTGGTGTCGCAGCTGCGGGGCGGCCCGCCCCCCCTCATCCAGACCACCGCGGCCATCTCCAAGGGGTCCAGCGGCGGCGGCCTGTTCAACGACCGGGGGGAGCTGGTGGGCATCACCACCTTTTACCTAGAGGGCGGCCAGGGTCTGAATTTCGCGGTGCCGGCGGAGTGGGCGGCGCAGCTGCTCCGAGCCCCCAAGCGGGCGCCCGCCCGGGACCTGGCCGCCACCCCGCCGGGGCCGGGAAAAAAACCGGGACTCTGGTGGCTGGCGCGCGCAGCAGCCTTGGAAAAAGCCCGAAACTGGCCCGGATTGTTGGAACACTGCCGTAACTGGGTGCGGGCCGAGCCGAAGAATTCGACTGCATGGTTTGTACTAGGGGAGGCTTATGGAGAGCTGGGCCGCCACCGGGAAGAGGTGGAGGCCTGCCGGGAGGCCCTGCGCCTGCAACCGGATTATGCCAAGGCCTGGTATAACCTCGGGGTGGCTTATGGAGAGCTGGGCCGCCCCCGGGAAGCGGTGGAGGCCTACCGGGAGGCCCTGCGCCTGCAACCGGATTTTGCCAAGGCCTGGAATAACCTGGCCGTTGCCTATGCCCTGACGGGCAACAAGAGCGCCGCGTTGCAGGCCATCCGGGAGTTGCGGCGCTATGATCCAAAGCAGGCAGATAAGCTTTTTGACCTGATCATGGGGAGATGAGGGGATTGGTTTTTTGCCGGCAATTCTGGAAGGGGCAATAACGGCAGGTTAGGTCTTTTAGCCAGGCACGAACCTGCCGGCCGCGCCCTTAACCTAGGCGTCGCCGTCCCTGGAGGGAATAATTTCTTTCCTAACCTGCCAGGCCAGGCTCTCGGTCAGGTGGTCAAAAACATGTCTCGGTATAAGTTGCAGTAATTGCCCCATGAGTGTGCTACAATGTTATATAAGCCCCATAATTCCTTTCCATGCCTGGGTTTTCGATGAAACCATCATACCATGGATTGGCGGTTTGGGGGCTGTTTTACTTGCTATCCCAAGGAATTTCTACCGGACAGCAGTGATCTAAAATATCTCTGGTGTGTAAACCTAATAGAGCGGCCCCCGCATTGTCCATTTGATTCGATTGTCATCAGCCACCTTCCCGATTGCGGAGAATTAAATTGGACCTCAATTGATGCTATTGAGGATTATGAAAGACTTGTAAATGCTGCGCAAGGAATAGCCGGAGATGTGCCTCTCTCTGAATGGGAACTCGAGGTTTGGTTAAATGGGGTGCAGTAGGAAAGGGAGCGAAAAGGCCTCAGAAAATCCCGTACTGAAAAGAGA
>JAFDHU010000009.1 GCA_019308625.1 Deltaproteobacteria bacterium | reverse complement strand
CCCCAAAATCGACGACGAGAAATGGAAAGTCTTCACCATCTCCCAGTACAACAAGGAAACCAATGAGTGGAAGTTCGAGACCCTGCCTTACAAGCAGCTGGTCAGCTAAACCATTATGGGCCAGCCAAGGCGGGGCCAGCATAAGTAGGAACTCGAAGCAAAAGTGGGAACGCGACCTCACCCAGCCTTTTCATAATTTCCAGGTAAGATCGGTGCCTAGGGGAAACCTTCGAGGACTTTTATCCCGGAGTGGACTGAATTACACTGAATTACTAAGAAAAAAAGTTGGCGGTCTCTCGGCAGGCCGCCAACTTTTTTGAAAAGAAATCTGACTTTCTCTTGGAACCTTTTCCTTAAAACCGTCCTGCTTTCCTACTTGCCCGCCAGAACCGGCATTCCCATCATCGGCCAGATGAAATAGCAGAAAATGCCCAAAACCACCATGAGCACCACATTGGGTATCCAGCCGTAAATGAAGAATTCCCCGGTAGTGAACTGCTTGCTTTCATAGGCGATGGCGTTGGGGGCGGCGCCGATGAGCAGGATGAAAGGCATGCCGGCAGTTACCAGGGAGGAGAAGAGAATTACATGAGGTGCCACGCCCAAATACTTGGCGATGACCAGAGACACCGGCAGAGAGATGGCGATGGCAGCCACGTTCATGATGAAGTTGGTCATGATGAGGACAAAGAAGGCAATGGCCAGCACAAAAGCCAGCCAATGAGCCCCCAGGAACATGGTGAGCCAATGCACTGCCAGCCACTCTGCGGCCCCGGTTTGCCAGAGGCAGAAACCGATGCTCATGGCCCCGCCGAACAGAAGGATGATGTTCCAGGGAATGGCTTCCAGATCCTCGATGCTCAGGGTTTTGGTGAGAAAGAAGGCCAGAGTGGCGATTAAGACGATCCCGGCCCGGCTGAAGGGCTTTTCCAGCACCCCCCATTTGGGCAGAAAAGAATTGAGCATGAACATCGCCACAACCAAGGCCACGATGAGAATCACAAAGTATTCCCGACCGGTCATGGGCCCGAGTTCCCGGCTGAGGGCCCGGGCTTTTTCCCTGAGACCCTCAATGCGGGGACGTTCTGGCCGGAAAATGACCATAATAATGAGCCAAAGCAGAAAAACCATAAGCCAGCCGATGGGGAACATGTACCAGGTGAGTTCAAAAAAGCCCACATCATAGCCCTCGGGATAGGGGATGCCGGAGATGGTCAGCCCCTTGGTGAACTCCTTGAACATGCCGGCGGCGGCCACGCCCCGGGCGGCGCCCAGGTAGGTGACGATGGAGCCGGCGCCAGCTACCCAGGCCATGCCGATAAACAGGCCCTTGCCGAACCGGGTGGGTCCCTCCTGATCGGTATAAAGCGCGTGGATTGCCATAAGCAAGGGAAAGATAGCGGCCGCCACCGCGGTATGGGCCATGAGGTGGGTCATGGCGGCAGTGACCACAAAGGCACCGAGATAGATCATGCTGGTGCGCTCCCCCACCACTTCCAGCATTTTATAAGCCATGCGCTTGGTCAGGCCCACTCGGGTGAAGGCAAAGCCGATGACCACTGAGCCGAAGATGAACCACACCGAGGGGTCCATAAAGTCCCCCAAGGCCTGCTTGGCCGGGCGGATGAGAAACATGGTCTGGACAACACCGATGGCAATGGCGGTGCCGCCGATGGGCATGACCTCAAAGACCCACCATACCCCGGCCATAAGGAACAGGCCCACAGAGAGCTTGCCGGTCCAGGAAAGTTTAAAGACCTTGCCGTGGGGATCCACCGCATCGGGAAACCCGGGATAAAAATAAAAAAATGCAAAAACGGCAAAGCCCAAAAAAATGAAAAAGATGCGCTTCCAATCAATAACCCTTACAGGAGGCGCAAGGACTATTTCTTCGGGCATCTCTGGCAGGCCGGCCTTCTCGGCTTCAACCCCTTTCTCTTGGTCCATGTGGTTCACCATGATCACTTCCCCTCAGACTTCCAGCACTTGGGCAGTCAACTCCTTGAAAATGTCCACCAGACGGACGATACCAGCAACTTTCTTTTCCTCCATGACGGGGAGAATCCAGGTATCGGTGTGGAGCATGATAAAGGCTGCTTTGACAATAGGATCGGTGGCGTTGCTGGTGGCCCGGATGGGAGCCATCACCTCGCGCACCGGCTTTTTGGCCTCTTCTTTACATTGGCGGGTGAATAAGTCCTTCCAGAGGGTGCCCAGAGTCATATCCATCGTTTCCGGCCCCAGGAAATGCGGGATCTCCTTGGTCTTCAAGAAGCGGGGTTCAATGCCGCGGAGCATCTCCTGGATGCCCAGGTAACCCAGAAGCTGGTATTTTTCATCAAAAACCAACACCAGGTAAGGCAGGACCTTTTTGGTGGGGTCTGCCGCCGCCGCCTTGAGCATGGCAATGGCCTCCCTCACGCTGAACCAATAAGGGATATGGGGATAATCCGTGAGGGGAATCATGATCTCCCTGACCAAACGTTCGGTATTCATTTTTTTCCTTCTCTGTCTTTGGGGTTTTAAGAAGCTTGATTTATCCCATCTTGGGGGCCGTTTTCTCCATAAGTGCCTGGGAAACTTCCATAAATAAATCTGTAAGCCGCAGCATGCCCACCACCCGGTCGTCTTCCATTACCGGCATCATGCCCACGTTCTCCCTGACCATCAGGAAAAGGGCTTTGACCAGGGAGTCATCGGCTTTCACCGAAACCTTGATGGGACTCATGACTTCGCCCACTGGCCGTTCCGCCTGCCTTTCCATGGCCGGACCCAAGAGGTCCTCCATGACGACAGCGAGGGCAGGGTCCAGCTTGATCAACTCGCTTTCTTTTAAAAATCCGGGTTCCAGACCCTTTATGATGTCCCGCAAGGTCAGGATGCCGACGATCTGGTATTTTTCATTGAAAACCAGCACGCTGCGGGGCTCGAAGACGCCGGCATACTTAATGGCCGACTCCCGCACCAAGCCCACCGCCTGACGGAGAGTAAACCAGTAGGGGATGTGGGGATAATCCTGCAAAGGTATCATAATTTCCCGTACCTTTTTTTTGTGAGGCATGTGGGCTCCGGGCCTTGATAAATATTTCACAAACTGCTTTTTTTTAATTCAGGCTGCCGCAAAAGTCAAGGTTTAAAACACAGGATAAAAGAGAAGTTAGGATATTTTATTTTTGACAGATGCGGAACAATGTGTAATAATTCACAAGCTGTGATTCCCCTGCGGGTGAATGCTCAGGAGCTAGCCAGAGATGATCCGGACTTTTTTGCATCTTGTTGTTATCACCAGCATTTTGGCCATTCTAGCGCTTTCCCCCTCCCCCCCTGTTGCCCAAGCAGCTCAGGCCGTCCTGGGCGATCGCCTGACCCTGTCCGGAAAGATGAAAAATCCTCAGGGCAGAGGAATCAAGGGAGTAGAGGTGGAGGTCCTGATCAATGGCCGGCCGGTCAAGCCGGCAGGAATGGAAGACCACTTCACCACCGGAGCCCAAGGCAGCTTTTTCGGCGATTTTCTCCTGCCGGCCGGTGCCCTTGACGGGGCTAAAGTGGAAGTGGCGGCTCACAAGCCCAACTGGCAGGCCTTGCCCCCCACCCCGGTAGAGGTCTTCCCGGCCGGCTATGACCAGGAAGGCCGCCGGCTGTTCAAGGCCTCCCAGGACTTCACCCTCAAGCGGAAAATCACCCCGGCCTTTTGGATGGCCACCAGCGTCCTCCTGTTGGTCTATGTGATCATCGCCCTCGAGTTGATGCACCGCACCCTGGCAGCCCTGTTGGGCGCCGCTCTGGTTATGTTTATCAGCTATACCGCGGGCACCTTTGATTCCCGCTATTTCATCCTGTCTTTTGCAGACGCCATCCACGCCATTGACATGAACGTTATCTTTCTTCTCATGGGCATGATGATCATCGTGGGGGTCCTGAAAAAGACCGGCATGTTCCAGTGGCTGGCCTATAAATCCTATGCCATGGCCCGAGGCAAGGTCTTTGTCTTGTCCTGCATCTTGATGTTGGTCACCGCGGTGACCTCGGCTTTTTTGGACAACGTCACCACCATGCTCCTGATGATCCCTGTCACCATTGAAATCGCCCTGACCCTGAAGGTCAACCCCATCGCTTTGTTGATTCCCGAAGTCTTTGCCTCCAACGTAGGGGGGACCGCCACCCTGATCGGCGACCCCCCCAACATCCTCATCGGCTCCTATGCCAAGCTCTCCTTTATGGATTTTGTGATGAATCTCACCATTATCGTCGCCATCTGTATGGTGGTGACGATTATTTATTATATTTACTGGTACAAAAAGGCTTACTTTCAGGCAGAGGTCAAGGATCTGGACCGCACCCTGGAGTTTTTGAGGCAGGAATACCGCATCACCGACAAGAAATTACTAATGTACTCCCTGGGTTTTTTGGCCTTCACCATATTTCTGTTTATCATCCATTCGGTTCTGCATATGGAGCCCTCCATTGCTGCTCTGACCGGGGCCATGCTGTTGCTGGCCGTCTCCCGGGGGGATATTGTGGAGATGCTGGAACATGAGGTGGAATGGCCCACGCTGGTGTTTTTCATGGCTTTGTTTATCGTGGTGGCGGCAGCCGAAGAGACCGGGTTGATCCAGGCCATCGCCGAATGGGTGGCCCAAGTGTCCCGAGGCAATTTGACGGTGGCGGTGCTCATGGTAGTATGGGTCTCGGCTTTGGTCTCCGCCGCCGTGGACAACATTCCCTTCACGGCCACTATGCTGCCCATTATTGCCTTTTTGAACACCACCATTCCCGGGGCGGAAAGCGGGGTGTTGTGGTGGGCCCTGGCTCTGGGCGCCTGTTTCGGGGGTAACGGCACCATGATCGGGGCTTCGGCCAACGTGGTCACCGTGGGGCTGGCCGAAAAGGCCGGGTATCACATTTCCTTTCTCTATTATATGAAGGCGTGTTTTGTCCCCATGCTGATCACCGTGGCCTTGGCCTCCGTTTATCTTTTGTGGGTGTTTTGAGCCAGCTTATTCAGCTTGACAGGGGTGGTCTCCGAAATTACAATGAAGACGGCCAGTTACGTGCCTCAAAGAAGGAGAATATCATGAAAGTCAGAGTGCTCCTGGTGGACGACGAGGAACAATTTGTGGAACCCCTGGCCATGCGTCTGGAGGCCCGCGGCTTTGCAGTGGCCACCGCTTTCAACGGTGAGCAGGCGCTGGACTATATCAAAGGGAAAGAGGTGGATGTGGTTATTCTGGACGTCCTTATGCCTGGTTTGAGCGGCGTAGATACCTTAAGGGAGCTGAAGAAAATTCGTCCCCTTACCGAGGTCATCATGCTCACCGGCCATGCCACGGTGGAAACAGCCATTGAAGGGATGAAACTGGGGGCCTTTGATTATCTGATGAAGCCCACCGAGATTGAGGACCTGGTGGGAAAAATCAACCAGGCTTATCGGCGCAAAGCCGAGCACGAGGAACGCATCCAGCGAGCCACTCTGGAGAGGATTGCCCAAACCCGAGGGTTTTGAAAGTCTTCGGCGAGGGTGATTCCGGCTTTTAGAGTCGCAAGTTGTAGCCTTCCTTAAGAAACTCCCGGTAGTAATAGTCCACCACAGTGTCGGAGAACATCACCATATCCAACTGCTTGCTGACCATCATCAGCCGGCCCAGAATCTCCAGCTTTTCCTCCAAAACGGGGAGCTCGTAGCCGTCCACCCGGGCGGTCAGGGAATCCTCCTTAAGTTCAACCCGGAAATCCACATGTTCCAGAACCTTGGCCAGGAAGCGCACCCGCCGGGCCCGGCGCGCCAAGGCTGCCCCTCCGCCGTAGAAGGTTAGACTGATGTAGCTGTCATCCGGCCCTCCCAGGAAGGATTCGATGGTGGCAAAGTGGAACCCCAGGCGTTTGGCCAGATTCATATAATCTGCGGCAATGATAGCGTAGTTTTTTTCCTCCAGACGGTGCTGGATATTTTGACCTGCGCCGGTGCCCAAAAACACGGACATAAGTCCCTTTAAATCCACGGGCTTGGGCCCCTTCCAGCCTACAGCGGTTACTCCCCGCCAATAAGCGGCCATCGGTCGGGAGACGATATCTTCAGGGTGGACTTCCAGCCGGTTGAGCGCCTCAGGCCTGAGACCCCCGCCCAAATCAATGAGGTAAACTTCCAGGGGGATATCGCTGACCAGCCGCCTTGCCAAGCTCTCCTGGGGTACCTCCGGGAGGTGGAACATCTCTGTCATGGCCTTTTCATGGGCGAACCGGGTAATATCATGCAAGGTGGTGCAACATTCGGGACGAAAGTTGTCGGCCCGGGGATCCAGAAGATGCAAAGGAGTGATATGTTTGAGTAAGCTCTCCAGAACCCTCACCGCGCGGCTTTGGTGCGGCGACCGCTGGGGCTTGACTTGCAAAAGCTCTTCCTGGCGGCCCTCATAAATGTTACCGTAAATGGCATCAACGGTTACTTCAACTTCAGGGGGCAACGCCTGGGTGGCGCCTTTGGCAGCGAAGATGGCCGGCACTCCGGCTTCCCGAAGCACGGTGGCCAAGTGGCTGGTGACGCTACCCACCTCACAGACTACGGCTGCCACCCGGTCGGCCACCATACCATATTCGGGCAGAGCCCTTTTGGTTACCAGCACCGCGCCGGGAGGAACATCCTGGAGGCGTTCGTCTTGGAGGATGTGAACCTTCCCGGCAGCCACTCCCCGGGAAGCAATGACCCCCTGTTGGAGAAGGACTTTGGCCCCCTTGATAATAGGGGGCGGGCCTTCAACTTTGGCCGGCGGCCTCAGGCGCAACGGTCGGGCCTGAAGAAGATAAAGAGTGCCTGTGGCATCCAGGGCCCACTCAATATCCTGGGGCTGACCGAAAGCTTGTTCCACTTGACATCCGAGGGAAGCCAATTCCAGAATCTGGGGTTCGGTAAGGCACACGCCACCCAGTTCCGGAGGGGGGACGGCTTCGGTGATACCGCCCTCCGGAGCAGGGAGGTGCATGCGTTCCTTGGCCCCGACATGTTTGCTGACCACGCGCCCCTGTTCCACCCGGTAAATATCCGGCTCCACTTGGCCCCCCACCGCCAGAGACCCTAACCCACAGACAGCATTGACCAAGACGGCGGGGTCACCGGTGGCCGGATCAGCAGTATAAAGGACGCCAGCCGCTTTGGCTTCCACCATTTTCATGACCACGACCCCCATGGCCAGTTCCTGGTAGGAGAAGCCCTTGGTCTGGCAGTAATAAAGGGCCCGGGGAGTGAATTGACTGGCCAATACCTCCTTATAGCGTTGCTCCACCAGGATTACAGGGACATTAAGGATGGTTTCAAACTGGCCGGCGAAACTGAAATAGCCATCCTCCTGGAGGGCGGAGCTTCTTACTGCCACCCGGTCAGCGCCCAGGTCCTCCAGACTTCGTTTCAGAAGTTGTGCGAATTCCGCCGGCAAGGGGGATGAAAGGATTCGTTCCCGGATAGCAAGGCTGGCCTCACTGAAATCCTTGAAGCCTTTAAGCTCAGCACCGGCCACGGACTCCTGAAGCAACTCCTCCAGGCCCGCCTGTTCAAAGAAAAGCTTTTGGGCATAAGCGCTGATAGCGAACCCTGGTGGTACTGGCAACCCCAACCGTAGCAACTCCCCCAAATTTTCGGCTTTGCCCCCAAAAAACCAACCCTCCCTGACCTCCTGCAAGGGGAGGATTAAGGGCCCCGGTTTAATCTCAGGTTCGGCCACTTCCTGGTGAATTTTCTCCAGGACCTTTTGCAGGGCGGTTTCCAAGGCAGCATACCTGCCATGAGACATGGCTACCAAGGTGCTTACCAGGACTTGGGCTTCGGTTTCAATCTGGGCGATGGCCGACCGCACGTAGCTCATATCAAATAGAAACTCCTTGTTTATTTTGTCCTGCAGGTCGGCCAAAATGCTAAGAATGGCGTTGTTGGCGCCCAGAAGGCGCTTATACTGGCGGTAGCGGTCCACCAACTCCAGGGGCGGCTCGGGGGGCGGAAGGGGATGAACCCGGCTCAGCCTTTGTTTCAACCATTCCTTGAGCTTGGCAGGGATTAGCATGGAACCAGCAAAGATCCGGATAACGAGGATTTTCACAATTATTATCCCTGAAATCCAGACCCCTGTCAAAACCTCAGGCTCTAAGACGTCGGTGTTAATTCATTGACAGTTCTCCGAGTCATACTTTATAATTAACTTAAATTACGGATTTTTTAACAACCCTGACTACTCCCGCGACATGGTCCTGTGCTTCTTCCCGTGAGCCCTTTTCCTTTCTCCTGATGCTTCCGAAAAGGGGACCAAGACTGCAGGGCAAGCGCCAAGACCGCTTTAAAGGGAGAGGAGTTACAACCACACATGTTTAGGTGGCTGAGAAAGAAGTTGAAGGAGTTTTTCAGCACCCTGAGGGAATTCCCCGATTATGCCGAATCTCCGGAACGATATAAATTGCTTCGGCGCAATATCGTCGTCCTGATGTTGGTGGTCACCATCCTGCCCCTGACTCTGATGGGCCTGATCAACCATTATCTTTATCGCCAGGCCATGCACGATGAGATCGTGCGGCCTTTGAAAATATTGGTGAATAAAACCAAGCACTCCTTTGAGCTTTTTTTAGCGGAACGGTTGTCGACCGTCAGTTTTATAGCTTCCTCTTACACTTGTAGCGAATTGGCTGACAATAATAATTTAAGCCGTATTTTCTCAGTAATGAAAAAGGAATTTATCGGGGTGGTGGATTTGGGATTTCTTGACCCCAACGGTGTACAGGTAAGCTATGATGGCCCCTATAAACTTAGGGGGAAGAATTATAAGGATCATGACTGGTATAAGGAGACGCGGGTCCGGGGTGCCTATGTCAGCGATGTGTTCCTGGGATACCGCAAACTCCCCCATATCGTCATGGCCGTGGAACGCAGTGTCCCCGGAGTTTGTCTCGGTTGTGTGCTTCGGGCCACCATTGATACCAACCGGTTCATGGAACTTATTGCCTCAATGCGGCTGGAACCGGACAGCGACGCATTTCTGTTAAATAAAAAGGGGGTCTTCCAGACGCCTTCAAAATTTTATGGGCAGGTTTTGGAAACCTTTCCCATGCCCCTGCCGCCTCTGAGCTACGAGCCCAATGTCGTGGAGACGGAAGATCCCAACGGCCGGGAGATCCTGCTCACCTATGCCTATTTCGAATCCCTGCCGTTTATCCTCATGGTGATCAAACCCCGCGGCTTGGTGATGCAGGCTTGGTACACCTTGAAAACGGAAGCTTTCTTCATTTTCGTCGCCGGGGTGCTCCTCATTTTCCTGGTGGTTTTCAAGTTGACGGACAAGCTGGTGAAGCATCTGGAGGAATCCGACCTCCGAAGAGAGGCGGCCTACCGGGAAATACAGGAATCCAGCAAGCTCGCCTCCATCGGACGGTTGGCTGCCGGAGTGGCCCATGAAATAAACAACCCGTTGGCCATCATTAATGAGAAAGCCGGTCTGATCAAAGATCTGACACAGTTTTCCCCTGATTTTCCACAAAAAGACAAATTGCTGTCTCTCACGGGGACCATTTTGCAATCCGTGGATCGGTGCAGAACCATTACCCAGCGTTTACTGGGATTTGCCCGGCGCATGGAGGTGACTGTAGAGTCGCTCAATTTAAATGAAGTTATCGAGGAAGTGTTGAGTTTTGTGGAAAAGGAAGCTCTGCATCGCAACATTGAGTTACATCTGAGTCTGGCCCAAGACCTACCCAGGATCGCCTCCGACCGGGGTCAATTGCAACAAGTATTTTTAAATATTATTAATAACGCTTTTGAAGCTGTAGAAGACGGTGGCCGAGTAACTATCACCTCCTTTGAGGTTGATGATGATACCGTGGCCGTCTCCATTCAGGACAACGGCCAAGGCATGACCCAAGAGGTTATGAATCACATTTTTGAACCCTTCTTTACCACCAAGAGAGGAAAAGGAACTGGTTTGGGTCTTTCCATCACCTATGGCATCGTTAAGAAACTGGGAGGGGACATCAAAGTCGCCAGCAAGCTGGGGGAGGGAACCACTTTTACGGTATTTCTGCCAAAAAAGGCTCAGGCTCGGAAAGGGGAATAAGATGGCAAAAATACGGGTACTGGTGGTGGATGACGAAGTGGAATTCGTCTCTGCCTTGGCCGAACGCTTGAATTTACGTGGTTTTGAGACACAAACGGCCACCTCCGGAGAAGAGGCCTTGGCGATAGTGAAGACCTATCCTCCGGACGTGGTGTTGCTGGATGTATTGATGCCCGGCATGAGCGGCATGGAAGTATTGAAACGCATCAAAACAAAGCACCCGCAGATCCAGGTTATTCTCCTTACAGGGCGCGGTTCCTGGGATGGTATTCAAGGAATCCGGGAGGGTGCCTATGATTGCCTTATGAAACCCATCAAAATTGAAGAATTGGTGCAAATCATGATGGAAGCGGTGGCAAGCAACCAGCAAGCGGTCAAGGGAGGAGGATAAGCTTTGCGGGACCTAGAAAAGGCTTTTTGGGGGAAAATCACTGCCAGTGTCACCCATGAAATAAAAAATACCTACGCGATCATCCAGGAATCCTCCGGTTTGCTTTCGGACCTGCTGACTTTACAGCCAGAGGGCTCCCTCATCCACAAGGAAAAGTTTCAAAGAGTGCTGGACACAATAAATAATCAGGTCAACCGGGGAGTAATCCTGGCCACCCGACTCAATCAGTTCGCCCACAGTATGGATGAGCCTTGGACCGAGGTGAAGATGGCCGACCTTTTGGAATTGGCCGTTTCGCTTCTGCAACGTCTGGTCCGTCGCCGGGAAATTGAACTCAAAGCGGCTACCCCGGAGGCAGATTTATCAATCAGGAGCAATCCCTTCCGCCTGCTGTTAATTCTCGATTCTGTCATTGAAAGGTTGCCCGAGGTGCTAAAGCCCGGCGGGCAAATAGTGTTACAGTCTTCCCCTGCGCCTGAGGGTTTGGCAATCCTCCTGGAAGTGCAGGGACCAAAGCAGGCAGGCTGGGAGGGATTCCTGGAACAATTCTTCCCCTCCCTCAAGGATTTCTTGGAAGCCGTGGGGGCCGAATTGGCCATTTCGTCTCCCCCCACACCGGAGGGAGTCATACTGACAATCAAGACTTCCGGCGAATAATAAATAATTGTCCACATGGCAAGACTGGGAAAGACAGCGAAACCGAGGCCTTTTAACTTGCAGAAAATGGAAAAATTTGCCAGAATTATGTGAAAAAACACACAAGGTTGTCGGAGAAGTTTCCGGCTTGGGAGAGTCCCCTCACCAAGGAGAACAGCAATGAGTAAGTTTAAGATTCTTTTAGTGGACGACGAAGAAGAATTCGTCAGGACCCTGGGTGAACGCTTGGAGATGCGGGGTATGGGGCCTGATACCGCATTTACTGGCGAGCAGGCTTTGCAAAAGATTGCCGAAGAGGAACCGGACATCATGATCCTGGATATCAAGATGCCCGGCATTGACGGAATGGAAGTGCTCCGGCGGGTACGGAAGGCTTATCCGCGGATCCAAGTGATCATGCTCACAGCCCACGGTACCGATAAAGATGAGGAAGAGGCCAAACGCCTCGGGGCCTTTGCCTATTTGCGCAAGCCCGTGGATCTGGAGCTTTTGACTAAGACCATCAGGGGTGCCGCCAAAAGGCTGGAGGCTCTTTCCATGGCCTCAGCCTTTGCCGAAGCCGGAGATGTTGAAACTGCCAAGAAAATTATGGACGAAGCCAAAGGGCGTGTGAAATAAGGATTGCAGCCGGAAAGGCAAACTATCTCTCCGATGAATTGCCTCCCGGGGTTAAGGGGCGCCATCTCGGTAGCCGTACTTCTTATGGTGCTGAGCAGACTGGAGTGGCGACTGAGGTTGGTGATTATAAAACGCTGATTGGCAACCAGGTTGAGTATATTCCACCTTGGTAATGATCCGGCGGGGTTCGGGTCCAGGATTCGGCCCTATAACTGAAAGAAGTAAAGAGGCGCTGCTTCTCCCCCGTAGCATGGTTGGCAGCCTGGGCTCTTTTCAGGAGGTGGCGCGGCCTTCTCCACCACGCGGCAGGGGCTATCTTCTTTTGCCATAGACCACTGTTCGCTAGGGTGTGAGGCCTCCATGCCGTCCAACCCGGCACCAGGTTCGAGGCCCTGAAAGCCCTTAAACAAGAGGTAAGAGAGTACTTAAGGCGGCTTTGCACGTCTGCCCAAGGCTTGACCCTTTGCGCTAAGCCCTCCTGGAGTTTTGGCGCACTTACAATGAAAATTGGATTATCCAGCGCTACGGCTACAAAACCCCAGTCGGGTGCGAGAGGACCAGCTTCAGGCATTTCTCCTGGCCGCCTGAGTTAAATCAAATCTGTTCCTAAATAATTTTGGACTTTTGCATGTGGGGGGCGGCCAAACGCCAAGCCACCTAACCCGGATAATTCACCAAAATGCCGAAAAGCTGGTAGCACAGGCTTTCCAGCCTGTCCCAAAAACACTCTGTTTTTTCGTTCTCTTTGGATTTCGCTGAAATTTCAAGTAA
>JAFDHU010000302.1 GCA_019308625.1 Deltaproteobacteria bacterium | reverse complement strand
GGCGGTTTCCACCGGGTCCCGGGTGCTCCCGGAGTGGGACACCGCCAGCAGGACATCCTGCGGCGACAGCAGGGCTGCAGCCATCATCATCAGGTGGGCGTCGGTGTGGGCCACTACCTTGAGGCCTAGCCGGAACAGCTTGTTGGCTGCATCAGTGACGATGGGTCCGGAGGTGCCCACCCCGATGAGGAGGATTTGCCGGGCCGCCAGCATGAGGCGGGCCGCGGCCTCCATGGCTTTCATGTCCAGGACCTCCAGGGTGTCCTGGAGGGCGTTGATGTTGGCCTGAAAAACCTTGCGGACGATGTTTTCCGGAGTATCACCTGGCTCCACCTCTTCATGCAGACGCTGCAGGGGGGAGACCATCTCCCGGGCAAGGGCGATTTTGAAGTCCTGAAAGCCCCGGAACCCCAAGTGGCTTCGCTCACCCCTGCGGCTGCGGCCACTTCGTTCACCGAGGCGTAGATGGCCATCTCGGGATGCGCCAGAATCTGGTCCGCCACCTTGCGCAGCGCGGCCTTGAGGGAGGGGTACAGCCCCCTCAGGCGGATAAGGGCGCTGCCCTGAGACGCGCGGCTGAGATAGGAGAGCGAGACCCGCTCCATGGCAAATTCCTCTCGGGTGACAAGGTCTGCCCGCCTCCGAACTCGGAAGGAGGATCCACTTGGCTCGCAAGGATGAGCTTGGTGACCTCGGCCTTGGCCTTATAGATAAACGCTTTTAGCACTTTTGACAAAAAAATAAAATGTCTAATTATGAAAAATAAGAAAAATTACTTTTACTGGCTGAAACTATTGCAAAATTTGCCGCACCAGCTCCAAGGCCTCCTCTCGGGTGGTCACCCGGCCCTCCCATTGGGCTTCCTCCACCGCGTTCAGCAGCCGTTTGAAGTGCGGTCCGGGCTTGAGCTTCAGGATATTTTGCAAATCGTGTCCAGTAAGCAGCCGAGGGTGCCGTTCCTGGGGCTCCAGACGCTCCTTCAGGAAGCGGTAGGCCTCATCCGCCAACGCGGCTAGGGCCGCTTCGGCGTCCGGCGGCTTCTGGGGTCCCTGGGCTGCCAGGCTGTCGGCCATGGCCAGGGCGAAGCAGCCAGGGAGCTCCGGCCGGGCCGCCCGCACCATGCGCCCCAGGGCTCTGACCGTCAGCTCCCCCCGGCGGAAGGCCGGCAGCAGCAGGAAAGGGCGCATGTGCCAGCGGATAAAGTGAATCACCGTGCGGGTCTCCGCAGTGCTCAGGCGCAGGCGGGCGGCCAGGTTGGCAAAAATCTCGGCACCCACCCGCTCGTGGTGGTAAAAGGTATAGCGCTCGGGTCGGGTGCGCCGGGCCTGCACTTTAGGCTTGCCCACGTCGTGAAACAGGGCTCCCAGCTTCAGCAGCACCCGCTTGACAGGCTTCTCCGCGTAACGGGCGATTTCCTGGGACAGCTCCCGGAAATAGCGGTGGGGCTCCGCCAGCACCGCCTCCAGTTGGGCGGCGGTCTCCAGGGTGTGTTCCAAAACATCCAGGTGGTGAAAGCCATTCTGGGGCACCCCTGCCAGCTCGGCAAGTTCGGGGAAAATCTGAAACAGCAGCCCTGTCTCCGCCATGTCCCGGAGCCAGGGGGCGGCCCGGGACGCCGCCAGAAAGAGGAACAGCTCCTGGTGCACTCTCTCCCCGGCCACCCGGGAGAGCCTGGCGGCCTGGCGCTGAATCGCCGCTCTGGTGTCGGGGGTAAGCCGGAAGTTGTGGGTGGCCGCGAAACGGTAGGCCCGGAGCAGGCGCAAGGGGTCTTCGGCCAGATTTTCCTCCCTTACCAGGCGGATCAAGCCCTGCTCCAGGTCATGCAGCCCTCCCAGGGGGTCAAAAACCGTCAGGGGCGCGGTCCGGGCCAGAACTTCCTTCAAGGACAGGGCCAGGGCGTTGATGGTGAAGTCCCGGCCCCTCAGGTCGCCTTCCAGGGTGGGGGCCCGGAATTCGGCCAGATCCAGAACCTCCCCCCGCCATACCACCCGGGCAGTGCGTTCCTGCTCATCCAGGAGCACGAAGGTGCCGCCCAGGGCTTCAGCCAACTCCCGGGCGAGGGACAGGGCTTGGGCGGACACGGCCAAGTCCAGATCAGGGGTCACTCCTCCCAGGGCCATCTCCCGGACTGTGCCCCCCACCAGATAGACTTCCAGGCCCCGGGCAGAAGCAAGTTGCTCCAGCTTCCGCAGGGAATGCCGGCCGGCCAGACGGGCAGCACCCTGCTGCAGGTGATCCAGAAATTGCTGTAGAGCCATGGACGGCTTCGCCTTCGGGGAGGGCTGCCTCCTGAGTGCATGGTTTTTTTACTGTTCTCCCCCCCGATTTAGATATTGAGACTTAAGGCACGGTCCCTTGTCAAGGGCGTCGGGCTTAAAAGGGAAATTCCGCGGCACTCTCCTCCGCCTGAAGGTCGGGATCCGCCAAGGCCGGTTAGTCATTGGCAAGCCAGCGGTTATCCAGTACAATCGGAGAAATTTTCTAAGGGAGAGCAAGGCGGCCATGACCGTCCGGGGCGGCAAGACTTTTTTTATCTGCCAGAACTGCGGCCACCAGGTCAGCAAGTGGATGGGGCGTTGCCCTCAGTGCCATGCCTGGAATTCTTTGGCCGAGGAGCTGGCCCCCGCCGTCTCGCCCGGGGCGGAGGTAATCCCGCCGCCTCGAGGGCAGCCCCAGCCCCTGGTGCATCTGCAGGCCCGGACCGAGATCCGGCGGTCCTCCGGTCTGGCAGAGTTTGACCGGGTCCTGGGCGGCAGCCTGGTGCAGGGCTCGGTGGTGCTGGTGGGGGGCGACCCGGGCATCGGCAAGTCCACTTTGATTCTTCAGGTTCTGGACCGTCTG
>JAFDHU010000301.1 GCA_019308625.1 Deltaproteobacteria bacterium | reverse complement strand
CAGCGAAGGAAGGAGAACCGGGCTGAATCTGCAGCCCCCGAACCAAAAACTACACCGGACTTGGCCTGACGGGTGATTTGCCCTATACTTGCGGAAAAGACCTCCCCCGCCCAGACCGGCGGCCGGACTTTTTCCAAAAACAACATGATTTCCAAAAGTTCTCATGCCTTAAGGGGGATGCTGAAGCAGCTCCCCCGCTTGGCCTCCCACCCCTGGATTGTCTCCAAGCTCCTGACCCTGGAGGGGGAAAAATGGCTGCTTCAGCTTAAATATCCCCCCAACCGCAGCGGCCGGGGGGGGCGCATCCGCCAGGTGAGTTTCCGTATCACCGACTTGTGCAACCTGCGCTGTCACACCTGCGGCCAATGGGGGGACCAGGGGTTTCTGCGAAGGCAGGACTTAAGCCGCCTGAAAGAGCAGGAGGTGGCCCCGGCCCGTTACCGGGAACTCCTGGAAGACCTGGTGGCTTCCGGCCACCGGCCGCTCATCTATTTCTGGGGCGGCGAACCCATGCTATATGAGGGCCTCCTGGAGCTGATAGAGCATGCCACCCACCTGGGTCTGCCCTGCGCCATCGCCACCAACGGCACCCGTCTGGCCGCCCAGGCCTCGGGCCTAGTGCGGGCGCCGCTGTTTCTCCTCCAAGTTTCCATTGACGGCCATAACGCCACCTTGCACAATCAGCTCCGGCCTGCGGCAGGAGGAGGCGATAACTTTGCCGACATCCTGGCCGGGCTGGCCGCGGTGCGCCGGGCCCGGGAGGAGCAAAAACAGCGGCTGCCTCTCATCGCCTCTCTGACGGTGATTTCCCGCAGCAATTACCGGCACCTGGTGGAACTCTACCAGGCCTTTTGCCGGGAGGTGGACCTGTTTGTCTTTTACCTCTCCTGGTGGATTGACCCTCCCAGGGCCCGGGCCCATGAGCTGGACTTTTTTCGGCGCTTTGGCTTCCGCCCCAGGCTGCCCTGGGGGTGGGTGGGGGATTGGAAACCCGACAACTATCAGGAGTTGCACCGGCAACTGCAAGGTTTGCTGGCTCTGTCCAGGGCCCGGCACGCCCCGGCGGTGGTCCTGATCCCCCCTATTGTGGGGCAGGAGAATCTGCAAACCTACTATACCGAGCATCGGGCCACCTTCGGGTTTGACTGTTGCGTGTCCATCTATCAGGTGGCGGAGGTCAATAGCAACGGCGATTTGTCCCCCTGCCGGGACTATCACGATTATGTGGTGGGCAACGTTAAGCAGGCCACCATTAGCGAGCTGTGGAACTCACCTGCTTATCGCCGGTTCCGCCGCAGCTTGGCCACCGAGGGCCTGATGCCGGTCTGCACCCGGTGCTGCGGCCTGATGGGCTATTGAGGGGCCGGAAAAGTGAAACAGGGGCATGCCGGTTTCCTCAGGCGGCCGGTCAGGCTGGCCTTTCTGCTTCAGGACCTCAAATTCGGCGGCACCCAGACTCAAACCCTGGAGTTGGCCAGCCGTCTGGATCGGTCCCGATTTCATCCGGAGATCTGGCTTCTGATAGCCGGAGACGATCTGGCTCCCGCAGCTCGGCAGCGGGGCCTGGAGCTGGTTTGGATTTCCCGCCAGCCCCGGGTGAATCCGATTTGTTTGGCCAGACTTTGGCGCCATCTTAAGCGGCAGCCCGTGGACTTATTAATGCTGCTTACGGTGGTACCCAACGTCTGGGGGCGGATTTTGGGGCGCCTGGCCGGGGTCCCCCTCATCATTGGCAACTGCCGGGGGGGCGCCCCGCAAAGACAGCATGAACGCTGGCTCTGGCCCCTGGCCCACCACCTCATCAGCAACTCCCGGGCCGAAAAGGCCTTTCTCACCGACCGCTGTCGGGTGCCCCGCCACCGGGTCACCGTCATCCCTAATGGGGTGGACGTAGAATACTTTTCCCCCTGGCCGGCCGATGATCCACCCCACCGGCTAGTGATTTTGTCAGTAGGACGTCTGGTTCGGCAGAAAGGCCACGACACCTTGCTGGCCGCCTTTCGCCGGGTGGCCAGGCAAATACCCCAGGCCGAACTCTGGATTGTGGGGGAAGGTCCCCGGTTGCCTGCCCTGGAAGACCAGGCTGGTCATTTTCTGGCCTCCGGCCGGATCCGCCTGCTGCCCCCCCGAGGGGACCTGCGCCCCCTGTTCCAGGAAGCCACCCTGTTTGTGCTGGCCTCCAATTGGGAGGGGCTGCCCAACGTGATTCTGGAGGCCATGGCCGCGGGGCTGCCGGTGGTGGCCACCGAAGTGGGAGGAGTGCCGGAGGCGGTGGTGCCGGGCCGCACCGGGTGGCTGGTGCCCCCCGGAGACCCTGAGGCCTTGGCCGAGGCCATCCGGGAGGCCCTAGCCGCGCCGGAAACCCGGAAAACCTTCGGCCGCCAAGCCCGCCAGCGGGTGAAACATAATTTTTCCCTTGCCGACATGGCCCGCCGCCATGAA
>JAFDHU010000300.1 GCA_019308625.1 Deltaproteobacteria bacterium | reverse complement strand
GTTACATGAGCACACAGCCCAAAATCAGGCTCAGGACAAAAGGGGCCAAAGCCAGCTCCAGGGACGGCGGGGCTGGCAGGGCGGCCGGGGCCCAGGAGAGTGCCAATCCGACCAGCAGGCCGCCCCCCACGCCGAATCCGGCCAAGGCCAGACCCAGCCGCGGGGCCGGCCCCGGGGTATAGTCCTCGGGGTCCATCAGGTCCCGCCAGTGCAAATCCCAGCGGCTGACCCGGGGCTCAAGCAGTTTCAGCAGCAAAGGGGCCAGAAGAAATACTATCACTGCATTATTCAACAGGACCGCCACGGCAATGATGCTGAAGGGGAGAAGTTTGAAGGCCTCCACCCCGAAGCCGATGATAAGAGCGCAGCCCCCGGCCCCCAGCAGGACCGCCAGCGCAAAGGGCAGGGCTTGGGCCCGGGTCAGGGTCAGGGGCCGCCCCCGCCATAATTTATAGGGGAGATAAGCCGCCAGAAAATTGCCCCAGAACCCGAAAAAGCTGCCAATGCCCAGGGTGCCGAAGAAGTCGCCGATAAGGTTGCCGAAAGCCGCCCCCCAGGCCCCGGCCGGACCGAACAGCAAGCCGAACACCAGGGGAATGACGTTGGCCGGGCGAAGTTCCGTGTAGCCGGGAATAAGGGGAAGCCCCTTGAAGGGGATGAGAATGGCGGCGAAACTGGCGGCAGTGAGCACGGTCAACACCACCATGGTGGAGTAACGCCACATGCGCCAGACTTCCCGCATCCGGTGAGTCCTGATATGGTTCTCGGGTTCAGTTTCCTGTTTGCGGCTCCGAGGCAGCCAAGGACACCAGTTCCGCCAGGGTCAGCGAGTCCCAGGGAGAGGGGGGGGTGCGCTCCGCCAAGCGGCGCAACAAGGCCTCCATCTGGGGGTGGTCCGACAGGCTCTGCACCAGGGCCTCCCCCCGAGCTTTGCGGAAACATTCCACCACGTCCCTGACCGAAACTTGGTCCAGGGGCAGGGCCGGAATAAACCGGCGGGGCTCATGGTTGCTTTCCGGGGCCATCTCCAGGATCAGGTGGCATTTCTTGAGGACGCCAATCACCCGCCGGGCCAGGAAGTCGTCCCCGGAGAACATCCGGTCCAGGGCTTCTTCGGACAGCAACGGGCGGCGCTGCAGGAAGGGGGTGCAGATGGCCACCAGGGCCGCCAAGGCCAGATACTCGTCCACGGGTTCCTGCTCCGGCGGCGGACGGAGATAGGCCCGCCGGAGTGGCTCCAGATTTTGATGGGCGTAAGCCACCTCGTTACCGAAGAGCACCACCAGCCAGCTCCAGAACATCCAGATAACCAGAAACAGCAGATGATAGAGGGCTCCGTAGATGGCGTTGTAGTAAGTGGCCGCGCCCTGGAAGATGGCAAAGATGATGTGGGCCACCTGCCACAGGCTGCCACCGATGACCCCGCCCAGAAGGGCCGGAACCACCCGCACCCGGGTGTTGGGCATCACCAGATAAATGAAAGTAAAGGCCACCCACAGTATCCCCAAGGACAAGAGATTATTGGTGGCGGAATAAAAGAAGGATGGCAAAAAGTCGGAAAGGATCCGGCGCAATTCCGGCTGCCTGAGCAAACCGCTGGACAGGGAGATGGCCACCGCCATAAAAATAGGAAACAACAGAAAAATGCTCAGATAGTCGCTGAGCTTGCGGCGTAGGGGCCGGGTCTGGGAAACATGCCAGGTGGCGTTGAAGGCCTGCTCCACAGTGCTCATCAGGATAATCAGGGCGGCGATGAGCCAGACCACCCCGAACACTCCCAGGGAGGTGACATGGGTGTTTTCAATGTAGGTGAAGACCTGCTGGGCGAACTCGTGGGAGCCAGGGGCCAGTCGATTCATCAGGTGGCTGGCCAGGAGTCGTTGAATGCCCAGACTCTTGAGGAGGGCAAACAGCAGGGCCATGAGGGGGATGAGGGCCAGGATGGTGGCGTAGGCCAGGGAGGTGGCCTGGAGCCAGGAGCGGTTGCGAATGAGCCCGCGGCAGGCCAGGATAAGTATCTGGAGAAGCTCCCGCCCCAGCCCTCGGAAGCCGCCGGTCTCCTCTTCCCACAGCCGCCGGTTGAAGTAGTTCCGGACTCTGGTCAAAAGGTCGTTAAACACGTGATCAAACCTGCTAATGGAAACTGCCTCGCCTTTAAGGGGCGGCGGAGCGTTCAACGCACTACCTCCAATTGCCTCAGGCGGGGATCCTGTGGCCGGAGTTCCACCGTCACCGCTTTGCCGGTGTTTTGGCCAAACCGGCTGAATGCGGCCACCAGAAGGGAGTTGATCACCTCCCGGATGTCTGAAGAGGTGCCGGTGCTGCGGCTTTCCCCCACCCACAGGGTGCGGAGCTGCCCGGTTTCCCGGTAAGGTCCGGCCTCCACCACCTTGAGGCGCAGCCAGCGGTCATACAAGGGCTCCATGTACCGGGGGTAGTAGACATATCCCGGCCAGAAGAAATAAGAGTAGTCCGAGCAATAATCGCCGAAACCGAAGCCGACTCCCACGGAGTACTCCGGGGCCGCGCTGGCACCCGAGGTGGTGTCCATGCCGTAGGTGAAGAAAAGATAATATTCGGCTTGTGCAAAGGGCACCAGGACATAGCCCCGGCTTTCCAGCAGCCGGTGGATTTTGGCCTTGATTTCCTTGTCCAGCAGAGGATTTGGGGATTTCTGGGGGTCCATCACGAAAAAGGTGGCCCCGGGATGAAACGCAACGGGTGCCGCCGGATCGGTGTAGCCATTCACCTGCACCCGGTACACCGAGGCGCAGCCGCCGGCCAGCAGCACTGTGGCTGAAAGGAGGAAGGCGGCAAGATATTTCCAGCATGAAATCATGGCTTACCCATAAAACTCGGACAACACCTGAGACAGGCGGGTTTTAACCTGATTTAGGGGAGGCAGGTCCGGTACCGGCGGCAGCTCCTCCTCCGTCAGTTTTTTGCGTTTGAAGCGCATGCGGGTGGAAAGCTCCTCCCGTTCGGCGGCTTGCAGGCCACCGGAGATGACCTGCCCGCCTCCTTCCATGGCTTCTACCTGGGCGGCAATGAGACCGAAATCAAAAGAGGAGTTAAACTTCTGGATGTCTTCATTGATGAGGCGCAGGCGGTTGACGATCTTGGAATAGTGGGCCCTCAGCGGTTCCATCTGCTTAAGCAGCTCCTCATAAAGGTCAAACACCAGGCGCCGGTGGCGGCGGAAGGCAGTGAGACCGAAGGGCCGCCGGCCAGCCAGCAGACGCCGCCGTTCGGCCTCGGGAAGCTTCAGGAATTCCTGATACGCCGGCCAGTCCTGCAGGTCCAGAACCCGCATGACCGCGGCGATGGCCGGCTCCGAGCCCAGGGCCTGGTAGAAGGCCCAAAAGGTCCGGCGCAATTTGGCATACTCCTGTTGGTAATCCCGGACTTGTTCGTCCAGATACTCAAGTTCCTCCTCCAGGTAAACCCGCTCGGCAAAATAGTTTTCAATGATTTCCCTTTTAATCTGAACCGTTAAGGATTGCAGGGCCTTTTCCAGATCGTCTTCCATAATCGCCTGCCTTTGGGCCTAGCCCCCCGGTTTTTCCACCGTGTCATGAATGGGCAATTCAGAGAAAGGTATTTCCCTTTCCTGCCCTTCTTCCAGCTCCACCGTGACCGTCTGGCGAATCAGGTTGTAGCGGATAATCTTGGCCTCGCCTTCGGGGAGCCTGACCCGCTTGCCCACTTTGGGGAGGTGCCTTCTGATTTCCTGATAAGCGGGATATTCATAAGTGAGACAGCACATCAGCCGACCGCAGACGCCGGAGATTTTGCTGGGATTGAGGCTCAACTGTTGCTCCTTGGCCATGCGCACCGACACCGGTTCAAACTCCCGGAGGAAAGTGGCACAGCACAACTTTTGCCCGCATACTCCCAGGCCGCCCACCATCTTGGCCCGGTGCCGCACCCCGATCTGCCGCAATTCAATGCGGCAGCGGAATTCCTGCACCAGGTCCTTGACCAGTTCCCGAAAGTCCACCCGTCCGGGGGCAGTGAAATAGAAAATAATTTTGCTACCGTCAAAAAGGCAATAAGTGCGCACCAGATGGATAGGCAAGTACCGGACCTGAATGCGCTTTTGACAGAAGGCATGGGCGCGCCTTTCCAAGGCGAGGTTTTTTTCGTGACGACTCAGGTCCTCGGGGGTGGCCGGCCGCACGGAGGAATTCCCGGAGGCCACCTTGGGAGCGAGATCCAGGTTGCGATAGATCACCTGGATGGTGCCCATCTCCTCCCCGTCGGCGGTTTGGACCACCACCTGATCCCCGGGTTTGAGGCCTTCCGCCGGGAGCGCCAGGCAGCAATTGCTTTCACTGTGCAAGCGTATTTTGATCAAATCCACGGCCAACTCTGCTGCAACCGGAATCCCAGAATATTCAGGGTCAGTTCCGGATTGAGATTGGCGCCTAACTGGCGCTGGGCCGCCCCCAGGGCGGCAAAACGGTCAAACCAGACCTGGGGCTCTCCTTCCCGGGCCTCCCGCTCCAAGTCCGCCAGCCGGTCCTGGTGCACCAGCAGCTCCAGCCCCCCCCCGGTGTGCATAATGAGCAGGTCCCGATACCAGAGCTGGGCCATCAGGAAAAAAGTATC
>JAFDHU010000299.1 GCA_019308625.1 Deltaproteobacteria bacterium | reverse complement strand
AGCCATCAAACGGGCAGTTGCGGCTCCGTGAGGCGAAGGTGCTCACGTCCACGGTCCATTCCCGGTTTAGGTCAATCAGAGTGAGGTCGGCAGGGGAGCCCGGGGTGAGTGTGCCGCCGGGGACGCCCAGGATGCGGGCCGGGTTGGTGGACATTTGGGCAATGAGCTGACTCAAGGTCAACACCCCCTCGTGGACCAGACGCAGGCTCAGGCCCAGAGAAGTCTCCAGACCGATTAAGCCGAAGGCCGCCTCGGCAAACTCCACGTCCTTCTCCAGCACACTGTGGGGGGCGTGGTCGCTGGCGATGGCGTCCAGAGTGCCGTCGGCCAGGCCTGCGATTACCGCCTCCCGGTCCGCCTTGCTGCGCAGGGGCGGGTTCACCTTGGCGTTGGTGTTGAAGTCCGCAACTGCCTCCTCGGTCAGAGTGAAGTAATGGGGCGCGGTCTCCGCGGTGAGCTGCAGGCCGGCGGCCTTGGCCTCCCGGACGAGGGCCACGCTGCCGGCGGTGCTGACATGGGCGATGTGCAGGCGGGCGCCGGTGAGCCGGGCCAGGCAGATGTCCCGGTAGACCATGACGTCTTCTGCGGCCGCAGGGATGCCCCTGAGGCCCAGGCGCAGGGACACCCGGCCTTCGTGCATAACGCCGTCGGCCACCAGGTTCAGGTCCTCGCAGTGGGAGATGACGGGCAGGTCAAAGGTCTTGGCGTACTCCAGGGCCCGGCGCATGAGCAGGGAGTTCATCACCGGGCGCCCGTCATCGGATACGGCCACGCAGCCGGCGGCCTTGAGATCGGCGTACTCGCTCAAGGCCTCGCCTTTGGAGCCCACCGAGATGGCGCCTACCGGATACACCCGGGCGCTACCCCGGGCCTTGGCCTGGTCCAGAATGTAGCGGGTGATGGAGGCGTTGTCGTTCACCGGCTGGGTGTTGGGCATGCAGGCCACTGCGGTGAAGCCGCCTCTGGCCGCGGCCCGGGTCCCGGTTTCAATGGTTTCCTTGTATTCCTCCCCCGGCTCCCGGAGGTGCACATGCATGTCAATAAGGCCAGGGGCCACCACCAGGCCCCGGGCCTCTATGACTTTGCGGCCCTCCCGGGGAATGGTGCCTGGAGGCTCCAGCGCGGCGATTTTACCCTTCTCAATCAGCAGGTCCCGCACCTCTTCCAGGTTCCGGGCCGGGTCCACCACAAGGCCGCCGGTAATTAACAGAGTCATGGCGAGGTTCCGCTTAGAAATTCAGGGTTCAAGGTTCGAAGTTGAGGAATTGCGGCAATAGTTGTCAGTTGTTTCTAAAAATCAAAATTCACTTTTCCAACCGCGGCAACCAGGAGCCTAGGGCCGAGGCTTGATCGGTTACCTGGGGCTTCACCCCCTCTCCCCGCCCAGGAGCAGGAGCATCACTGCCATGCGCACCGCCACGCCGTTGGTCACCTGGTCCAGGATGACGGAATAGGGCCCGTCGGCCACCTCCGGGGAGATTTCCACCCCCCGGTTGATGGGGCCCGGATGCATGATGATGACATCCTTCTGGGCCAAGGCCAGGTGGCGGGGGGCCAGGCCGAAGTGGGCGCTGTACTCCCGCAAGGTGGAGAAGTACATCTGGCCCATACGCTCCATCTGGATGCGCAGCATCATGATGACGTCGGCCCCGGCTACCGCCTCCTCCAGGGTGCGCACCACCCGGACGCCCAGGGTCTCCAGATAAGGTGGCAGCATGGTGGCCGGACCGGTGACGGTGACCTGGGAGCCCATCTTGGTCAGGGCCTGGATGTTGGAGCGGGCCACCCGGGAGTGGGCGATGTCCCCGACGATGGCCACCTTGAGCCCATGGAGCCGGCCCTTGGCCTCCCGGATGGTCAAGAGATCCAGCAGGGCCTGGGTGGGATGCTCGTGCATGCCGTCCCCCGCGTTGATAACCCCGCAGGCCAGGCGCCGGGCCAGAAAGTGGGGCGCGCCTGCGGCCTGATGCCGGATAATCAGCAGGTCCGGCTGCATGGCCTGGAGGTTGGCGGCGGTGTCAGCCAGGGTCTCCCCCTTGACCGCGCTGGAGGCCGACACCGTCAGATTGACGGTGTCGGCACTCAGACGCTTGGCCGCAATCTCAAAGGACATGCGGGTCCGGGTGCTGGGCTCATAAAACAGGGTCACCACCGTCTTGCCTCGCAGGGTGGGCACCTTCTTGATGGGCCGGGTGGAAATCTCCTTTAAGGACGCGGCGGTGTCCAGGATAAGGGTGATCTCTTCCGGACTGAGATCGGCGATACCCAGCAGGTCCTTGCGCCGCAGCTCCATAACTCCTTCCCTTGGGGCAGGCGAGTCAGGTTATAATCAGCCCCCGCGCCTTTTGCCGCAGAACGGCAAAAAAAAACCTCCTTGCCGACAAGGATAACATATTTTTACCTCCGAATTCAAGAGGAATTTCAGCAAATTCGCTCCAAGCCCCTTGACAGCCCACCCCCTCATTCTTATCTAAATTTTAGGAATAAAATCAGTATAATACCTGAAGCGGAGGTGACTGATAGATGGCTAAGGAACTGATCAGATGGGATCCTTTCCGGGAGGTATCCCGACTGCGCCGGGAAATTGACCGTCTGTGGGAGGACTTCTTCGGTCCCACCCGCCGGGCCTTTGAGCCCCTGGTGGAAGCCTGGGTCCCCGCCATTGACGTCTCCGAAAGCGGGGACAAGGTGACCATCAAGGCCGAAATTCCTGGCATTGAAGCCAAAGACATTGAGATTTCCATGGCGGGGGATACCCTGACCATCAAAGGCGAGAAGAAGGCGGAAAAGGAGGAAAAAGGGGAAAGCTTCCACCTGGTGGAGCGTAGCTATGGTGCCTTCAGCCGGTCCATCCGGCTACCGGCTGCGGTGGATGCGGACAAAATTGAAGCCACCTACAAGAACGGGGTGTTGACTATCACCTGCCCCAAGAAGGAGGAGGTCAAGCCCAAGGCCATTGAAATCAAGACCGCCTAAAATCTGATGGATCACAGGAGGAAAGTACGGGCGGGTTGTCCCCCGCCCTACGTTTTTTTGGGGAAAAACAACGGGCCCGGGGGCGGAGGCTTGGTGTTTGCCGGTCCCAATGCTACAATTTCACTAACTTGAATATTAACCTACAAACCAGAGAGGAAAGCCCGCATGAACCCGGAATTACAGGCCATAATTGAACATGCCATCAGTCAGGAAGAATTGTCCTACGCCTTCTACCAGCGTCTGGCCGAACTGGTCAACGACCCGGAAGCCAAAGACACCCTGGAGTATTTGGCTCGGGAGGAACTGGAACACCAGGAGTTCCTGAAACGGTGCCTGACCCCCGCCGGCTGCACCTTGGCGGGACAGCCCACGGACACCAAGCTGGCGGAGATCATGCAGACCCCGGCCATCACTGAGGATCTGAGCCCCAAAGAGGCCCTGGTGGTAGCCATGAAGCGGGAAGAAGGAGCCTACAACTTCTACCGGCATCTGGCCAGCCTGCAGCCGCCAGGGGAAGCTCGGGATTTCCTGGAAAAGATGGCGGAGATGGAACTGGGACACAAGGAAAAAGTGGAGTACCTTTACGATAATGCGGCCTTTCCCGAGGTCTGGTAGCGCCCGGAATGGGGCGGGGGTTTTTCATCGTCCTGGAGGGGGTGGACGGGGCCGGCAAGAGCACCCAGGCCCGCCTGTTGGCTGAAGCCCTTAAACAGCGGCATTATCAGGTGGTGCTGACCCGGGAGCCCTGGGACAGCCCTGCCGGAAAAAAAATCCGGGAGTACCTGAACGGTCCCTGCCGGCACCTGACGCCCCAGGAAGAGCTGGCCTTGTTCATGGCCGACCGGCGGGAGCATGTGGAGACTGTAATCCGGCCCGCCTTGAGACAGGGGCGGGTGGTCATCAGCGACCGGTATTATTTCTCTTCCGCGGCCTACCAGGGGGCCCTGGGCCTTGACCCGCAATGGATTCTGACAGAGCATGAGGCTTTTGCCCTGCCTCCTGATTTGGTGATCTTCCTAACCCTGTCACCGGCTAAAGC
>JAFDHU010000298.1 GCA_019308625.1 Deltaproteobacteria bacterium | reverse complement strand
TAATTGACCCCAAGGCGTGAGATGGCCGGAACCCGCATCGCCTACATCCTTCTCTGGTTTCCCGAGCCCAGCCAGACCTTTGTCCTGGACGAAGTCAACACCCTGGTCAGGCTGGGGGCGGCGGTCAAAGTGTACACCCTGTACGGCCCCCGGCCGCCTTCCCAGGTGGCTGGCATGGGCCCGGCAGCCGCACCGGTACAGCCGCTGGGCACGGCCTGCATCCCTGCGATTCTCAAGGAACTGGTCTGTTCTCTGCGAAATTCCGGCGGCGAAGCCAGGCGCTTTCTCATTTACGTCCTGAAGCGGCGCTGGCGCAGTTGGGAGAGTGCGGGAGAAGCCCTGTGGGCCGCCCTGGCCGGGTTCTATCTGGCCCCCAGGTTTCTCCGGGAAGGGGTGGGCCACATCCACGCCCCCTGGGCAGACGGACCGGCCACTGCGGCCTGGGTGGCCTCCGGCTTAAGTGGTATACCCTTCAGTTTCTGCGCCCGGGCCCACGACGTTTATCCCCCGGACGGCGCCCTTAAAGAAAAGCTGGCCGCCGCGGCCTTCGTCCGGGCGGAATCCCGGGCCACCCGAAATTACCTGGTCGCCTTGGCGCCCGGCGCTGCCCCAAAACTCACGGTCATCTATAACGGCCTGCCGCTGCCGGCCAATCCGGCACCGCCCCGACCACCGCAACCTCCTTACCGGCTCACGGCCCTGGGCCGATTCGTGGAAAAGAAGGGCTTTGCCGGGCTTTTGCTGGCCTGCCGCCATCTGCGGGACCAAGGCCTGGATTTCCGCCTCACTCTGGCCGGGGACGGCCCCCAGCGGCGTCGACTGTGCCGCCTGATCCGGGAATACAATTTGGAGGAGCAGGTGGAACTGCCCGGCTTTGTCCCCCACCGCCGCGTCCCGGACCTCCTGCGCGGCTCCGACCTGTTCATTATGCCCAGTCGTATTGATCCCTCCGGGGACCGGGACGGAATCCCCACCGTTATTCTGGAAGCCCTGGCTCATGAAGTGCCGGTGGTGGCCACCGCGGTCTCGGGGTTGCCGGAAGTGATTCATCCCGGCGAAACGGGCTGGCTGGTGCCCCCGGATGATCCTCTCGCCTTGGCCCAAGCTGTAATGGAGGCTCTCTCCCGGCCGAAGGAAGCCCACCGCCGGGCTCGGGTTGGCCGCCGCCTGGTCAGCCGAGAATTTGACTCCCTCCGGAACTATGCGCGGTTAAAGGCCCTGCTGGAGAGTCGGGGAACGGGAACCGGTCCGACAGGCTAAAGAGTACCCCGGCGGATAAAGGCCTTTAGCAGACTGAAAATTTCGGGGTTCCCCAGGAAGCGCCCCGCGGCCACCTGGGCCCGGAAATCCTCCAGACGGGACTCAAAGCGACGGAGGAGCTCCGACCCGGGGCGGTGGTCCGCGTGGTACAACCCATAGCCCAAGCGCTCCAGATAAAAGGCGTTCAGGAACTGCTCAAAGGCGTTCCGGATGGGAAAGGCCAGCACCGGCTTACCCAGAAACAGGGCCTCGGAAATGAGGGAGTGGGAGCCGCCGCAGACCACATAGCAGCAGGAGGCCAGATCCTCCAGAAATCCCTCCTCCGAGGTTTCCTTGAAGAAAAGGTTTCCCTGGGCGGGTTGGGCGCCGAAGCCATAAACGAACACCGGCCGGGGGATTCCCTGCAGAAAAGAGAAGAATCCCGGAAAGGTCTGATACCCCTGATAGGCCACCACGTGCTCGCCGTCCCGGGGCTTAAGCCTCAGCACGCTCTCCCGCAGCAAAGGAGGCATCAGCCGCACCCGGCGCAGCCCTTTTCGCAACGGCGGCCGGAAAAAGGAGGTCACCAGGTAATTTTCCGCCCGACTGTAAAGCAGCCGCACCACCGCCCGGAGGGCCACATAATCGGGCCGTTTGGTCATGGGCACCGGATGACGGCAGCAGGTGACAATGTGCTGATGGTCCAGGGAAAGGGTTGGCAACCCGAACCGGCGGGCCAAGCGGGGCAGAAAAAAAGTGTAGTCGCTGAGGATGGCCTGGGGCCGGAAGTGGTCTATAATTTCTCGCAGGCGCCGCCTTACCTGCCAGCTTTGCTGCCATACCCCCAGATTCGCCCGCAGGGTGGCCCAAAGGTCCACACCGTGGCAGCGGACCACGGTCACCGGATCCGGCAGGGTTTCCACCGGAAACTCCCGGCCCAGGAGGGCAGCGCCGCTGTCGTGGCTGATGAAAAAAAACTCGTGCTCCGGCAAACTCCGGGCCACGGTCAGGGCCCGCATGGCATGTCCGTGTCCGGTGCCGTGCACGCCGTAAAGAATCCTGGCCATTACGATGAAAAATGTAACCCGACCCGCAGCCGGGTTCAACCGCATAAGCGAGGCGCCCTGAATTTCTGCACCCTTGCTTTCGCGGCCGGTGGGCATCATGATATAGAAAGTTCTGACCAGAAATTTGAGGCCTCCGGACCCTGAAA
>JAFDHU010000297.1 GCA_019308625.1 Deltaproteobacteria bacterium | reverse complement strand
CTACACCGCTCTTCTGAAGGACCGGGCCATCCGCGAGAATCCGGGAATGAGAAGCCTTATCAGTGAGAGCTTGAGCTATTGCTATGAGGGTTTGGGAAAGTACGGTGACGCGGCTCGGGTGCTCAAGCCCCTGACAGAAACTGCCGCCGACCCCTTCCAAGGCGAGCTGCTCCGCCGCCTGGCCTGGCTTTACGAGAAAGCCGGAAACCAACAGGAAGCCCGGAAGTGCTGGCAGAAGCTGGCAGAAAGGCCACCCTCCCCGGCCTTGGTGCCTTATTTGCAGGAAAAGCTGGCCCAAGTCCAAGGGAAGCCGTCGGGAAAGAAATAGCCGCTCCAGCCGTCTCCTCTGCCGGCCGAAAAACTCCAAGTCGGGAATCCGTCCTCTCGGTGCGTCCTCCCCGGTAAGGAAACGGCCAGACTCCTGACCTCCGGGTTCCGGGAGTTGGACAAAAAAAGGCCCCCGAAGGGGGCCAAAAGGGTGTAGCAGGGGCGGCGCCGGCGAACGTTTATCTCGGACCTTTGCCAGGCAACGGCTCGGCTGCCATGTACTGCTTGACCATGTCAATGTTCAGCATGACCAGAGGAGCCAGCTCCTGATTGCCGGTACCGGTAGTCACGGGCTTGAAGGCCAGACAGATGCCTCCCACCTGGCAGACCCGGTTGACCTGCACCATGTAACCTTTGGCCCGGGGCAAAGCCTGCTTCAAGTAGGTGTCGGCCTTATCAAACTTGTTCATCTTGACCATTACCGCGGCCAGGTTGTTCAGGGCCAGCGGGTTGCCCGGGTCTTTTTTCAGAACCTTTTCCAAAATCGCTTGGGCTTCCTTAAACTTGCCTTTCTCCATCTTCTCAAAGCTGGACATCAGCATCTGGTTGATGTCCGCCCCACCTTTCGCCTTTGCCGCGAAGGCCAGGCCTGCGGTGCAGAATACCAGAACCAACGCGAGACAGAATGCTTTGCGTATCATGTGACTCCTCTCTCCTCCATGAAGGATGTAGCAAGGATTTTTTGCCGCCCCGCACCCCCAAAACTAAGCGCGCTCAAGCCGGATGTCAATGACCTGGGCCGATTTTTCTTGCTTCTTTTTGCTGGCACCGTGGCTGCATCTAATCTTTCAGGCGCGGGTCAATGGCCTCCCGGATGCCCTCCCCCAGGAGATTGTAGCTCATCACCGTAATCAGGATGGCCAGCCCGGGAAAGAGGGACAGCCACCAGGCGATCTCAATGTTGTCCTTGCCGGCGGTGAGGATGTTTCCCCAACTGGGGGTGGGAGGCTGGACCCCCAGCCCCAGAAAGCTTAAGGCGCTCTCCGTCAGGATGGCCCCGGCCACCCCCAGGGTGGCGTACACCATCACCGGGGCTAAAGCATTGGGGAGCATGTGGCGCAGCATGATCCGAATATCCGAGGCGCCCAGGGCCCGGGCCGCCAGGACGAACTCCCGCTCCCGAAGGGAGAGGAACTCCGCCCGCACCAGCCGGGCCACCCCCATCCAGGAGGTCAAGCCGATGACCACCATGATGTTCCAGATGCTGGGCTCCAGCACCGCAATCACCGCCAGAATGAGAAAGAAACTGGGAAAACACAGCATCAAATCCACCAGGCGCATGAGCCAGAAATCCACCCAGCCGCCATAGAACCCGGCCACCGCGCCCACCAGCAGCCCGATGAGGGTGGCCAACCCCACCGCCACGAAACCCACCTTGAGGGACACCCGGGAACCATAAATGATGCGGGATAGCACATCCCGGCCCAGGGTGTCCGTCCCCAGAGGATGCTGGGCGCTGGGAGGCAAGAGCACCGCCTTTAAGTCAATCTGACCCGGATCATACGGGGCCAGCCAGGGAGCTGCCAGGGACACCACAAACATCCCTATAACCAGGACCAGACCGGCCATGGCCATGCGATTGCGCCGGAGGCGCCCCCAGAATTCCCGCCGTTTCATAGGGTCAAGGTTTTTAGTTTTTGGTTATGCGGTTTTCCGTGGAATATTCAGAAAAACTTGATTAGCTTTACCGCGCCTAACATCGCTCCCATGAATCAGCTCTATGCCAAAATTTCTTCTACTGAAAACTGAAAACCGAAAACCGAAAACACCCTTCATCCTGCCCTGATTCTCGGATCCACCAGAGCATAGCCCACGTCGGCCAGCAGGTTGCCCAAAAGCGTCAGCACCGCGCCGATGACCAGCTCCCCCATGACCAGGGGGTAGTCCCGGGCCATGACCGCGCCGTAAAACAGTTGTCCCATACCCGGAATGGCGAAGATAGATTCAAAGATGACGCTGCCCCCGATCAGTCCCGGCACCGACAGTCCCAGGATGGTAATCACCGGCAGCAGGGCGTTCCTTAGGGCATGTTTGAAAATCACCGTGCGCTCCGGCAGGCCCTTGGCCCGGGCGGTGGTGATGTAGTCCTGGCGGATAACCTCCAGCATGTTGCCCCGCATATAGCGGCTCATGCCGGC
>JAFDHU010000296.1 GCA_019308625.1 Deltaproteobacteria bacterium | reverse complement strand
GGTATTGTTTTTGATTCATTGGTTCCGCTTTATGAAGATAAGTCGCAATCGCCCGAAGGCTCTAAGTGGTTTTCCCACGATATGGAAAGGAAAGAAGAAAAGATGCTCCAGAAATGGGTCGCAATCGCCCGAAGGCTCTAAGTGGTTTTCCCACGAAACAGGCGAAGAAAGGACGCGTCTCCGCTTTGCCATGTCGCAATCGCCCGAAGGCTCTAAGTGGTTTTCCCACAGTTTGCTTTTTGGCTTGATTTTGCTTGGCGGAGTAAGTGTGTCGCAATCGCCCGAAGGCTCTAAGTGGTTTTCCCACGTTACTGGCGCAGAGTCCGAAAAGGCTCCACTCGAGGATTTCGGTCGCAATCGCCCGAAGGCTCTAAGTGGTTTTCCCACCAATTGTGGTGTGGTTATTCAGGTACGCCAACTTGAAGGTCGCAATCGCCCGAAGGCTCTGAGTGGTTTTCCCACAGAACTAATTGTTGGCGCCTCATTGAGGCACTGATGGGTCGCAATCGCCCGAAGGCTCTGAGTGGTTTTCCCACTCCGCCATTGCCGGTTGTGGTAGAAATAAACAATAATCCCAAGTCGCAATCGCCCGAAGGCTCTGAGTGGTTTTCCCACCCCACTAGTCTGGGGGCCTGATGAAGAGCGGCTCTCCGGGGCCCAAACTGGTAACCTCTTGATGAATTGCACCATGTTTCATAACTGACCGGCAACCGAAAGGGATGTTCTGGCCAATTGCCAGCAATATCAAACAGTTATCCCTTCCTGGTAACCTACCCCCTTTTTGACCCCCAGGCCCAAGTTTACTGAACCTTAAATGATAATGAAATCAGGGTCTTGCAATACCATACCCCGGCCTATGACTTCCACCCGGGGGAAGCAGGCGGCACACAGGGGATAAAACCGCAGACTGTCCACCTCCTGATCCAGGTGAGGAGCCAGACGCTGCTTCAGGCGCTCCAGGTCGGTTTCTTCCAGGTGGGCCTCAAAAACCGACAGCTGCACCCGTTCGCCGAAATCCTTTAAAATTCTGGCCACCTGCAGGCGGCGGCGGTCATCCCGGATGTCATAACTTATGGCATAAAACATGGCTCATGTCCAGAAAAATTTGTAAGGCTGATAGGGCTGGTCATGCAGCAGGGCACTGCGCAGTCTTTCGGCCTGACGGCGAAACAGGCGGCGAAAGTCCGTCTCCGCCCCCTCATCGGCGATGAAGGGACGGGAGACAAAGCGTTCATATTCGGCAAAGTAGCGCTTGCGGGACTCGTCCTGCAATCCTCCACCCCGGCCATGCCCCGGGAGGCCTGGACCCTATCAAAAGCAGCGTAAAGGTTGGGGAGGTCAACCACCTGAGAGAGCATAAGCCGGACCTCGGGGGAGTAGGTATCACCAAAGCTCACCGGAAAGTCAAAAGGGGCTGTGATCGTAGATCAGCACATCGCCGGTGACCGGGGAGCGGTAAATGAGTTTGCTGGCCTTGCCATGGAGGGCGTGGGCCACTTTAAGATAGAGCCAGACCGGGGCCCTGCCGGTGAGGACAACTTCCTGGCCTTCACCAGCCAAGGCCAGGGCTTTTTGGACCATGAAATCCAGGTCGGTCAGCTTGGCGGTCTCAGAAAACAGGGCGGAGAGATCAACAGTTCTCATAGGCCGATTCCTCCAGGTTCCCGTGATGGCAGCTCCACATCATAGCTGATAACATCCCAGGGGTAATTGGTTTGGACATATTGGGCCTTGATGGGGCGGTTAAAGGTGATGGCTGCGGCCACCACGCTGGTGGGTTTCTGGCCGCCGGTGATGTCAATCATGACCTCTGCTGCGGAGAAGTTTTTAAAAGGGGATTTCCGCAACAGAAACCAGAGGGCATGGGAAAGTTCGTCAAAACTCTCAAAGTCCCAGCCTTGGTAGGCGGAGACATTAAAGGAGGAATTGTAAGGCTGCCAATGGGGACGGCCTTGGGCCTGAACCAGCAAGTGCCAGGCGACGCTTTTCAACTCAGGGTATCCTTGGCAAATCTGGATAAAACGAGGGGCCTGGGGCAAGGATTGCGGAGAGCAAACCAAGGTGAGAGTCTCCAAAGTTTCCAGATGGGGTTCGACCGCCCGGAGGGGCATTTCCCACTGCCACCTCACCGGAGGAGTCTGACGCTTGAGGTCTTCCATCCTTTTTAAATCGGCGGATAAATTATTGCTGAGCGAAAGTCCCTCGGGTATGCCGCCTGATTGAAAAAGAGGTTCGGGGAGGTTGGAAAGGAAAAGGATGAGATGCTTGCGGGGCTCAGGTTTCTTGTCGGCCAGCAGGCGATCGCGAGGACGGATAAAGGTATAACGGTTTTTGTACAAAATAATAATGGACAAGAAAAATAACAAAACTAAAAAAATCCTGGAACTAGGCCCGTGGAAACGGGAGTTGTACAAATCCAGCAGGCCGTCCGCCCCCCAACTGGAACTGAGAACAACCAAAACACCGATTCCCCAAGGTGATAATTCTTTAAGCTTCTCCC
>JAFDHU010000295.1 GCA_019308625.1 Deltaproteobacteria bacterium | reverse complement strand
GCCGCCGGAGCCAAGCGTTGCTCGGTGTACGGCTATCCCCGGCCCACTACTCCGGCTCTGGAAATGCTGACCCGAGAGGCCCGGCTGTATAAATACTGCTTCGCCCCCTCCCCTTGGACTATCCCCTCCCACGCCTCCCTGTTCTCCGGCCTCTATCCTTCGGAGCACGGCTGTGGCCTCTTTAACCGGGATCTCCCCGAGACTGCGCAGAATCTCCCGGAATTTCTGCAAAAAATAGGATACCGCACCGTCAGCCTTACCAGCAACCTGCTGGTTTCCCAAGCCGGCTTTGGCCAATTTCATGGCATGAACCGGCTTTTCAATTCTCCACGGTTCCTTAAGGCCCGCCAGGCCATCGCCGACTTCAAAAAAGTATCCAAAAATGACTTCAGGAGATTATTGTTCCTGATTAGATACTGCTGGAACAATAAATACTATTCTCTGCTACTGGACAATTTTCTTGACAAAATTTACCGTAAATATTTTGGCGACGTCAAATCAAAATCTCAGTATGCCACGGAAAGAACCTTTTTTTTGGCCAAAAGACTGTTAAAAAAATACGCCGCCAGCCAGCCATTATTTATTTTTATTAATTGCCTGGAAACTCACTGGTTGTACTATCCTCCTTCCAAATATATAAAATCGGCAAATTTGAATTCAGTTGAATTGCGCCAGGTCAAACAACTTGACTTTTTTGACATGTTTTATAAGGAGGTGCCGGAGAACCTCATAAATATTTTAGTAAAACTTTATGAATTATCCCTCCAATATATTACAGATAAGGTCTGCGATTTTTACCATTTTCTGGGAAAGCTGGGACTCCGAGACCAGACCATGTTCATCGTCACCTCAGACCACGGGGAAAGTCTGGGGGAGCATGGCCTGTGGGGCCACAATTTTGGACTCTACAATGAGGTGCTCCATATCCCGCTGCTCATCAAGTATCCCGGAGATATCGGTGTGTCCGGGGAAAGCACGCAATTAGTCCAGCTTCACGATGTTTTCGCCACCATCATGGAAGTGGTACGCAGTCCCTGGCCGGTGCCGGAGTCCTCCCGGTCCTTGCTGTCCGAGTCCCGCGCCTTTGCCTTGGCCGAACATCTGATTCCCGTGGGAATCCGAGGGATACTGCGGCGGGCGCCGCACTTTCAGCCCACCCGGGAGATGCTGCCCTGCCGGGCCATAATTGCTGGTAATTTATGGAAATTAGTGGAATGGGAGGATGGTCGCCTGGAATTATACAATCTTATTGACGACTATGCGGAAACCCGCAATCTGGCCAGTGACCCTCAGTGTGCCGCACTGAAAGGCCATCTATACTCCGAGCTTCACCGGCAGTTGGGCCCCTTTCCTCCCGTGGACTGGAGTTTCATGCCCACGCCGCTCTCGGCCGGAAGCGGAAAAGCTTCTACCAGCGTTGAGGATGAGCCCTTTTAGCCCGAAAGTCGGTACATGATCGGCCTGGAGGTGCTGAGGTGCCGCCCCAACTGCCCCGTCGAGTCCTCATTGTCACCCAAGTGGACAAGCCGCCCCTGGCCGCGGCCATAGCCGAAGCCTTCCGGAGGCGGGGCATCGCCACCGAAGTGTTTTACTCCTGGCTGTGCAACACCTGGTTTGACCGCCTCATCATCCGGCCCTTAAACCACTATGCCCGAACTTTGCGTCTGATCCCCAAATCCAAAAATCTCTTTCCCCATCACCCCAAATCCCACAAGGAATGGCGTAGCCGCAAGGCCATAGAGCTGTGCCGGGCCTTCCAGCCGGAGCTGATTCTGATCACTGGCATCCAGCGCTTCAAGCCCGAAGTCCTGGAAGTCTTCCGGGCTAGCGCCACCGTGTTTTACTGGTTTACCGAATCGGAAAACCGCTTCCCGGAAATCGTTGGCGAGCTCCCCTTTTATCACCATATTTATTGCATCTCCTCCCTGAGCCGGGAACAGGCCCGAAGCTTGGGCCACTCCAGCAGTCTGCTATTGCACGCGGTGAACACTGCCGAGTTTTATCCCCTGAATCTGCCCAAAATTTACGACTGGTGCTTCGTGGGGCAGTGGCACCCCCGGCGTCAGGAGTATGCCGAAGCCCTGGCCAAAGTGTCCCGCAAATTCGCCATCTACGGACCCAAATGGCGGCGCCGCACCTACAACCGGCCGGCCTTGTGGTTCGGCATCAAGGGGGAGGGCATCTGGGGGGAGAAGCTGAATCGCCTTTACAACCAGACCAAAGTGGTCATCAACGTCAGTTTCTGGGGCGATGAAAGGAGGGGTGGCCACGGGGTCAACATGCGCCTTTTGGAGGTGCCAGCCTGCCGCACCGTGCTGCTGTCTGATTTTGCCAGCGATGCCCAGAGGGCCGGACATGCAAGCCAAGCTGGCCGAACTGCTGCGGGACGAGGCCAAGCGGGAGGCCATCGCCGAGGAAGGGTACAAAAAGGCCACCACTATCCGGACCTATGACCATTTGGTAGCCCAGATCCTGGAGGACTGGGCCAGAATCAGTGGCCGCCGCTGATTATTCCCCGCCCCAGCGGGGCTCCCACCACGCCTCCACCACCCTGACCACCTCCTCCACCGTAATGGCCTGCATGCACCGGTTTTCCTGGCACCTGCGGTTCAGGCAGCGTTCCTCCTGGCACACTTCCTCTTTGCGGTACATGCAGGTTCCCCAGTCCACCTGGTAAGGGCCGATTCGGGCCGGGTGGTCGGCGCCGATGAGGGCGATGGACGGCACCCCCAGGGCCAAGGCCATATGCAGCGGCCCGCTGTCGTTGGCCACCAGCAGGCGGGCGCGCTTCAGCATGGCGGCCACCATCGGCAGGGGAAAGCTTCCGCCGGTGACCAGGGTGGGGCCGGGCAGCCGGGCCGCCAAGGCCTCAGCCCTCGCCCGGTCCCAGCTGCCGCTGATAATCAGAAGCGGTGCCCGGTAGCATTGGTAGAGATAAGCCCCCAGGACGGCGAACCGCTCCAAGGGCCACCATTTGTAGGCTCCGGAGCCGGTGGCATGCAGGGCCATGAGCCGGTTGGGGGTTCCGAAGTGCCGGGTCAGCACTTCTTCCCCT
>JAFDHU010000294.1 GCA_019308625.1 Deltaproteobacteria bacterium | reverse complement strand
CCTTACTTGCTTCTTGGCATCCCTGGGGGGTATGCAGAAAACCGATCATCTGGAGGCGGGAGGAAGAGATCAGGCGGGCGCTTAGGCAGCCGGTGCCCCGACTGAGGAAAACATTTACAACTACACTATAAATTTGCTGACCCGCTTCAAATAGAATACCTGAATTCCTGGTAAAAGAAAAACGTAAGAGAAAAAAAAACGGCCTCCGGCTGTTTTTAGGTGGCCGTCTGGTTCCAAATCTGGCTGGGGGAGGAGGATTCGAACCTCCATTGGCGGATCCAAAGTCCGCAGTCCTGCCGTTGGACGATCCCCCATTCCGGCAAAATATGGGTTGTTCCACCTAGAAATTATTACTGGCAGACCTAGGCAATGCAAGCTTTTTGTCAGGGTTAGTCAAGGGCACAGGGGAGAAAGCCTCTGCCTTTTCACTACTCCCTCTTCCTGCGCCGCAAAACTGCATGCAGGGCTCCACTCAGGGCTGCCGGGAAATCCCACTGACTCAGCCTTTCCGCTCTCCCTTTGGCCGGGGATATTGACGCCACTCCCTCTTTCGGAATAAATTTATAAATAAAAAAACTAGCAAGGAGGAAGGAATTGAGCTTCCTTATTGCCATGGCCGGAAAAGGCGGCACCGGCAAGACTACCGTAGCCGCTATGCTTCTCAGATATCTGGTGGAACACGGCAAGACGCCGGTATTGGCGGTGGATGCTGATGCCAACAGCAATTTCAACGAAGTCTTGGGTCTGGCGGTAGAGCACACCGTAGGTGAGGCCCGGGAAGAGGTCAAAAGAGGCGGCGGCATGGTGGATATCACCAAGGATCAGTTGGTGGAGATGCGCATCAATCAATGCCTGGTGGAGGCCGATGGCTTTGATCTCATTGTCATGGGACAACCCGAAGGGCCCGGCTGCTACTGTGCCGCCAATAACCTGGTCGCGCATTATATGGATGTCCTGTCCAAAAATTACCCTTTCATCGTCATGGACAACGAAGCTGGCATGGAACACCTAAGCCGACTGACCACTAAGAACGTGGATCGGCTGGTCCTGATTTCCGATCCTTCCTGGCGGGGGATTCAGACCGCCCGACGCCTTCAGGATCTGGCCCAACAACTCAAGATTGTCACGGGCAAAACCGTGCTCATCGTGAACCGCGTAAACAACGGCCTGAGCTCCAGAGCTCAGGAGGAAATCCAGGCCCAGGGCTTAGACCTGGTGGGCCTGATTCCGGATGATCCGCTGGTGGCCGAATTTGACAGCATGGGCCGTCCTACCTTCAGGCTCCCCCCCGAATCTGCCGCGTTGCAAGCGGCCTATGCCATTTTTGAGCGTTTACTGCCATAGGTTCATAATCGGACCAGGGCCCCAGGTGATTTTTTGCTTGACAGGCAAGCTGATAAATTATTATTTTCACAATGTCTAGTCTTCCATAGGGTAAGAAGCCCGAGGGTACGATGCCCGGGATTCCGGAAAAATAAGGAGGGACCGATCTTGGCTTTCGAGATTCCCAAACAAATTTATTCTGGCACCATCAAACCGGTAACCATTGGTAAAGGAGACAAGGCCATCACCTTGGGAGGGGAGGATTCCTATCCCTTCTATCTCTTTGAGGGGAAGATGCCTCACCCGCCCCGCATTGCTATGGAAGTGTGGGATATTGATCCTGGAGAGGAATGGCCTGAGCCCTGCAAGGCACCCTTCCAGGATGTGCTGGGGGACCCGGTGGCCTGGGCCAAGAAATGCGTCAACGAATATGGGGCGGACGCCATTGCCCTGGTTCTGGTCAGCACCGACCCCAACGACCGGGACGCCTCCCCGGAGTCTGCCGCTGAAACCGCCAAAAAAGTGGCGGAGGCCATAGACGTTCCCCTTATCGTTTACGGTACCGGCAACGTGGAAAAGGACGCCGAGGTGCTGCCGGTGGTGGCAGAAGCCTGTCAGGACCTGTCTATCACTCTGGGGCCGGTGCAGGACAAAAACTACAAGAAAATCGGCGCCGCGGCCTTGGCCTACAATCACACTGTCATTGCCAATACCCCCATTGATGTCAACTTGGCCAAGCAGCTCAACATCCTGCTGGGCCAACTGGGCGTGAGGGACGAACACATACTAGTGGACCCCACCACCGGCGGCCTGGGCTATGGTCTGGAGTACACCTATTCCGTCATGGAACGGGATCGGATGGCCGCCCTCACCCAGGAAGACGACAAACTGCAACTCCCCATCCTCAATTACCTGGCGCACGAGGTCTGGAAGGTCAAGGAATGCAAGCTCACCAACGAGCAAGCCCCGGAATTGGGCGACCAGGCCCAGCGGGGTATCCTGATGGAAGCCATTACCGCCATCGCCATGCTGTTGGCCGGAGGCGATCTTCTCATCATGCGCCATCCGGAAGCCGTTAAACTGGTTAAGACCTATATCCAGGAAATGATGGGCTGAAGGCCCGATTTCACTTTAAGTAAAAGTAATTCAAAATAACCAAATAGAAACCCGGAGTCCGTAAGGCTGATTTGCTCCTTGCGGATTCTGCCTCACCAGAGGGACCATGAAGGTCGCCTCTGTCCAAAGATGAACTGGAGGAAAAAATTTCATGGCCGAGTTAGAAAAGTTTACCGTGGATGAGGCGGCGCAGGAGGTGCTCAAGAAGGCCCAGGCGGAGGGCATTGAGACCATCTTTGATCGCGCTGAGAAGATGAAGCC
>JAFDHU010000293.1 GCA_019308625.1 Deltaproteobacteria bacterium | reverse complement strand
GTCTGCTGCAGGATGTCAATGATGGGGAAGCGGTCCTCCATGCGCAGGGCCATGAACATGCGGGGCATCAGGGGGAAGTGGAAGGCCATGTGGCATTCGTCGCCATCCCCGAAATAGGCCGCGGCGTCCTCCGGCCACTGGTTGGCCTCGGCCAGAAACATGCGGTGGGGGAAGCGGGCGTCCACCCAGCGCCGCAGCTCCTTCAGGAAGGCGTGGGTTTCCGGCAGGTTCTCGCAGTTGGTGCCCTCCCGCTCAAAGAGGTAGGGCACCGCGTCCAGGCGCAGGCCGTCCACCCCCAGCCCCAGCCAGAATTTCAGAATCCGGAAGATTTCCCGGCGCACTTCGGGGCTGTCAAAATTGAGGTCGGGCTGGTGGGAATAAAAGCGGTGCCAGTAGTAGGCCCGGGCCACCGGGTCCCAGGACCAGTTGGAGGACTCAAAGTCCTGGAAAATGATGCGGGCCTCCTGGTAGCGCTCCGGGGTGTCGCTCCAGACGTAGTAGTTGCGGTGGCGGCTGCCCGGTGCGGCCCGGCGGGCCCGCTGGAACCAGGGATGCTGGTCGGAAGTGTGGTTCAGCACCAGCTCGGTGATGACCTTCAGCCCCCGGCGCTTGGCCTCCCGCAAAAAGGTCTTGAAATCCCTTAAGGTGCCGTATTTCGGGTGAATATTGCAGTAGTCGGCGATATCGTAGCCGTCGTCCTTCAGGGGCGAAGGGTAAAATGGCAGGAGCCAGATGGCGGTGACCCCCAGGTCCTGGAGGTAGTCCAGCTTCTGGGCCAGCCCCTGGAAATCCCCCACGCCGTCGCCGTCGCTGTCATAAAAAGCCCGCACGTGCAGCTCGTAGATGATGGCGTCCTTGTACCACAAGGGATCGTCGGCATTCACCGGCAGATGCTTGCGGGTCATGACAATGGCAGACCTCTTAAATCACCGGCCGGCACTGGTATGCCCCCGGAAGTTTCGTGCTTCTTACATATAATAATCAAAATCCCGCTCGGTGCGCACCCGCCGGCGGATACGGAAGATGTGGGCCGGCTGCACCCGGGGGTCCAGCTCCACGTAATTTCTGGGGCCGTGCCACAGAAAGCGGCTGTCCCCCAACAGGTCGTGCACCTGATAGGGCTGGGCCGGGTCCAGGCCCAGCTCCGCCAAGGGCAGCTCCAGCCAGCCGCCCTGGGTGTGGTGGGGGTTGAGGTTGACCACCACCACGATGATGTTGCTCAGATCATCGGTGCACTTGCCGTAGCAAAGGAGCTGATCGCTGTCTATAGGGAAAAACCGCAGATTCCAGTCGGATTGCAGGGCCGGATTGTCCCGGCGGATGCGGTTCACCCGAGCGATAAAGTCCCTCAGGCTGTGGGGCTGGTCCAGGTCCCAGTATTTGACTTCGTATTTTTCCGAATCCAGGTACTCCTCGCTGCCCGGCTCCCGGGCCTGGGTGAGGCAGAGCTCAAAGGGCGGCCCGTAGATGCCGTAGTTGGCCCCCAGGGTGGCGGCCAGCACCAGCCGGATCATGAAGGCCGGCCGGCCCCCGAACTGGAGGTATTCCGTCAGGATGTCCGGGGTATTGGGCCACAGGTGGGCCCGGAAGTATTCCCGCACCTCGGTGCGGGTGAGCTCGGTGAAGTATTGGGTGAGCTCCCACTTGGTGTTGCGCCAGGCAAAGTAGGTGTAGGACTGGCTGAAGCCCAGCTTGGCCAAACGGTACATGACCTTGGGCCGGGTGAAGGCCTCGGCCAGGAAAATCACCTGGGGATGCTCCCGCTTGATTTCGGTGATAAGCCACTCCCAGAAAGGGAAGGGCTTGGTGTGGGGGTTGTCCACCCGGAAGATGTGCACCCCCTGGCTGATCCAGAAAAGGACCACGCTCTTCAGCTCCTGCCACAGCTCCTGCCAGTCCTCGGTCTCAAAGTCAAAGGGATAGATGTCTTCGTACTTTTTGGGCGGGTTTTCGGCGTACTGCACCGTGTTGTCCGGCCGCCAGCGGAACCAGCGGGGGTGCTCCCTGACATAGGGGTGGTCCGGGGAGCCCTGGAAGGCCAGGTCCAGGGCGATATCCAGCCCGAATTCCCGGGCCTTCTCCACCAGGTGGCGGAAGTCCTCCAGGCTGCCCAGCTCGGGGTGCACCGCCTTGTGGCCCCCTTCCGCGGCGCCGATGGCCCAGGGGGAGCCCACATCGCCGGGCCCGGCCTGAGGGGCGTTGTTCCTGCCCTTGCGGTTGGTGCGGCCGATGGGATGGATGGGGGGCAGATAGAGCACGTCAAAGCCCATGCCGGCGATGTAGGGTAGCCGGGCCTCGCAGTCCCGGAAGGTGCCGTGCCGTCCGGGCACCGGCGCGCAGGAGCGGGGAAACATCTCGTACCAGGTGCTGAAGCGGGCCTTGACCGGGTCCACCACCACGGTGAGATGCCGGTCATAGGTGGAATTCCGGAGTTGGGCGGCCTCGCCCTCGGGGGCCCGGCCGGCCGCCTCCTCAATCAGTTGGGCCCCCACCAGAAATTCCACCGCCACGTCCTGGCCGGCGTCCACCCGCTTTCTCAGGTCCTGCTGCCAAGTGCGGAAGCGATCCACCCAGGCCCGGATGGCATAGACATAGCGGCCCAGCTCCAGCACCTGGAACTCGCCCCGCCAGCGGTCATTGCCCAGGGGCTCCATGGGCACCGCCCGCCAGTCGACGTCCTGCTCCCGGCGGTACAGCAGGTCGGCGGCGATGGCTTCGTGGCCATCGGCCACCAGGTCGGCCTCCACCCGGACCCGGTCCCCCAGGGTGCGTTTGACAGGAAAGCGGCCGCCGTCTATTTCGGGGCTCACGGCTTCAATGACCACCCGCCGGCGGGCGGCTTCGGCAGCGCATTCAGTGGGAGCAGCCGGTACCTGGAGCAAAGGTGACACCTCCGTTTAGTGTGTCATTCCGGAAAGGCTGAACAGAACCCCGCCCTCGGTGAAGGAAGGGCCGGGGCAAATCTGCCGGGCCGCCGGGGCCGGCGGCATGGTGAAAATTACAACATAATATAGCCAAAAAAGGGAAAAAATCCAAATTGCCGCCGGCTTCCCGGGCCTGCCTTGCAGGCGGGACGGCATCCCCAGGTGGGCGGCAGGGCCTCAGCCCAGGGCCTCACCGGTTTGCCGGTCAAAGAAGTGCAGGCGGGCCGGGTCAAAGGCCAGGTGCAGTTCCTGTTCCGGAGCGGCGGGCACGCCGGGCTCCAGGGCGGCGATCCAGGAGGCTCGGGGATGCTCCGGCAGGAAGGGGTCGGGCAGGCTGAAGTGGACATAGTTCACATGGCCCAGGGTTTCCACCACCTCGGGGGTGACGGTGAGGACCAGCCAGCCCGCCGCGCTC
>JAFDHU010000292.1 GCA_019308625.1 Deltaproteobacteria bacterium | reverse complement strand
TGCCGATGCCGGCCGCGGCTTCTTTTGGTCTGACCGCCAGGCAGGACTGGCGGCGACTGTCTTCTCGGGCGCGGGCGGCGCGGCTGCGTTCAACCGGGCCGGAGGCTTCTGCTGCTCCGGGCGGGCCTGCTGCACCCCGGCCACCTCTTTCAGCCCCAAAGCGGCCAGCGCCTGGGAGAGCCGCTGCCGGGCGATCTCCTCCCCCGCGGCGCGCCGCCAAAGAGCCAGCGCTTCCTCCTGACGCCCCATTCTGGTCAATACCAGCCCCAGGTTATTCAACAATTTTTCATTTCCGGGATGGCGCTTCAGGGCCTTCCGGAAGCAGGCCTCCGCCTCCCCATAATTGCCAGCCAGGAAGTAGGAGAAGCACAGGTTGTTGGCCAGGGCGGAGTTTCCCTCATGCCGGGCCAGGGCCTCCAGATAAAGTTCTTCCGCCCGCTGCCACTCTCCCAGGTCTTCATAACACTGGGCCAGCAGGTCTATGATTCTGAGGTCATCCGGAGATTGCCGATGGGCTTCTTCCAGCTCCTTCAGGGCCAACTGGGGCCGCCCCGCCAGCCTGAGAAAGCGGGCGTTGCGCTCCAGCCGGGCCAGTTCTCCGGAAATCGGACGCACGTTACTCCAGAAGGCCTCCGCCGTTCTGGTCCCGGTATGAGGCGCGCTGCAGCCGGTGAACCAGATAAGCAGTGCCGCCAGACCCGTTAACATCAGAGCCCGGCGGCCGGTAGCGGCCGGGCGGTTTGGGCACTGGGTGAGACAATCATGCCGGGTCATGGACCGGCCTCCTCAGCTCAGGAAGTTGCGGTAAATGGAGATGACCGCCGGACCCATAATGACGATGAACAGGCTCGGCAGGATGCAAAACAGCGTGGGAAACACGATTTTCACCGGCATTTTGGCGGCGATTTCCTCGGCCCGCTGGGCCCGCTGCACCCGGATATAGGAAGCATGGGTGCGCAGGGACTGGGCGATGCTGGCGCCCATCTTCTCGGACTGAATCATCAGGGCCACCAGGGACTTGACGCTTTGCACCCCGGTGCGTTCGCCCAGATTTTTCAGGGCGGTGTCCCGAGGAATGCCGGCCCGGAGTTCGGCGTTGGTCACCTGCAGGTCCCGGGCCAGCTCCTTGGAGATGCGTTCGCACTCCACCGCCACCCGGTTCAGGGAGGCCTGCAGCGACAAACCCGCTTCCATGGACACGATCATCAGGTCCAGGACGTCGGGCAGGGCCCGGTCAATGCGGTCCTGCCGGATTCGGGCGATCATCCGCAAACCATACACCGGGCCGTAATAGCCCACGGCCGCCAGCAGAAAAGCCCAGACCAGGCTGAAGGAATCCGCCCCCTTTTTGACAAACACCACATACAGCATGAAAATGGCGGGGAAGCTCAGGGCCAGCAGCACCCGCAGGCCGAAGTAAACCGCCGGAGCCCCGGAATGGCGAAATCCCGCCCGGATCAAGGTCAGGCGCAGGCTTGATACTTCAAACAGGTCCTCATCCTTGTCCTTGACGGCGAATTTCCCGAAAGAGGAAATCCAGGCCATAAAGCGCTCTTTGATTTTGCTGCGCTTTTCCTGGCGTCGCAGCTTGATTACCGGGTCATCTTCTTTTTTGCGCTTGATGAACCTCTCCTGGATAGCCCGGCGATTGTTGAAGTAAAGAAAGAGCCCGTAGGTCAAAAGACAGGTGGACAGGAAGGTGGCCGCCAGAATGAGAAGAAACAGGTTGGTCATCGCCCCCTCCCTAAACCTTGATTTGGATTATCTTCCGGAGCCAGAGGATGCCCAGCCCCAGGTTGGCCAGTGCCGCGAAAATAAGTTTGGGCCCCACCGGGTCGTTGAACAGGGTGTTGATATAGCCGGGATTCATAATGTTGATGGCCGCGAAGACCACAAAGGGCAGGAGGCCCAGAATCAGGGCGGAGAAGCGGCCTTCCGCGGTGAGGGCCTTCACCTTGCCCTTCAGCTTTAAGCGTTCCCGGATGAGAAACCCGATGTTTTCCAGAATTTCGGCCAGATTGCCGCCGGTCTCCGACTGCAGCATCACCGCGGTGATGAAAAACTGCAAATCCTGGCTGTCCACCCGCTCTCCCATACGGCGCAGAGCCATATTCAGGCTGAGTCCCAGGCGCTGCTCTTCGTAAACGATCTTCATTTCCAGCCCCAAGGGTGGGTTGATTTCATGGGAGGCCAGTTCAATGGCCGAAGGCAGGGCGTGGCCGGCCCGCATGGACCGGGCCAGAAGTTCCATGCACTCCGGCATCTGTTTCTCAAATATGCGGGCCTTTTTCCTTTTCCGGAAGCGGACCACCAGCAGGGGCAGCAGTCCCAGACCGGCTCCCAGAGCCAAGCCCACCAACGTGCCTTTCAAAAAACTCCCCGCCGCAAAGCCGCCGCAGGCCAGAAGGCCCATCAGACTGATGAAGGTGGTGGGCTTCCAAAAGACGTCGCGCTGGAAATTGGCCAGTTTGCCCACTCCGGCGATCTTCTCCACTATGGTAATAACCAGGCTTTTTTCATCCTCCTGAAGGGTCTTCAGGATCTGAATCTTGGCCAGCCGGTCTTTTTCCGTCTTCTTCAGCCGCCTCTCCAACTGCCGGCGTCGGGAGACCGGTTTGACCACCAGATAATGGATGCCGGACATGGCCAGGCATACCCCCACAAAGACCCCTACCAGTCCGATGGTGTAAGCATAATTGCTGTACTCTGTAAGAAATTCCATGTCGCCTCCCCTCCGGGTTTACCCTGACATCTCCGCTCTCCCTCAACGGCCAAAGGAATAGGTGGCGCGGGGGGTGAATTCAAAAATCGAATCCCTCAGAGGCACCCCGAAGATGCGGCAACGGTCGGCAAACCGGGGGCGCACCCCGGTGGCGATAAACCGTCCCACCACCCGCTCGTGTTCATCCACTTCATGGCGCTCAAACACAAAGATATCCTGCAGGGTGATCACCCCGCTTTCCATGCCGGTGATTTCGGAAAGGGAAATCAAACGGCGGGTGCCGTCGCTGTGACGGGCCAGCTGGATGATGACATCCAAGGAGGAGCTGATCATCTGGCGCATGGCCTTTTCGGTCATCTTGACCCCGGAGAGCTGAATCATGGTTTCCAGTCGCAGCAGGGCGTCCCGGGAGGTATTGGCATGAATGGTGGTCATGGAGCCTTCGTGGCCGGTGTTCATGGCCTGAAACATGTCAATAACTTCGGCTCCCCGTACTTCGCCGATGATGATGCGGTCGGGGCGCATGCGCAGGGCGTTGCGCACCAGGTCTCTCTGGGTGACCTCCCCCTTGCCCTCAATGTTGGGGGGCCGGGTCTCCAGACGGCAGACATGTTCCTGCTGCAACTGCAGCTCGGCAGAATCCTCAATGGTGATGATCCGTTCATAGCCGGGAATGAAACCGGAGAGAATGTTCAGCAGGGTGGTTTTCCCCGAGCCGGTACCACCGGAGATGATGATATTCAGCTTGGCCACCGCGATGGCCCGCAGCACCTCGCCGATTTCCGGGGTGAGGGAGCCTTTCTGAATCAGCTCCTCCAGGGTGGGGCGCTGCACAGAAAAGCGCCGGATGGACAGCATGGGGCCATCCAGGGCCAGAGGCGGAATGATGGCGTTGACCCGGGAGCCGTCCGGCAGGCGGGCGTCCACCATAGGGGTGGATTCGTCAATTCGGCGCCCCACATTGGAAACTATCTTGTTGATGATTTTCAGCAGATGGGCATTGTCGTGAAACCTGACATTGATGCGCTCCAGCCGGCCGGCCCGTTCAATATATACCCGGTCCCAGCGATTCACCAAGATGTCGGAGATGGTGTTGTCTCGCAGTAAAGGTTCCAGAGGGCCAAGCCCCAGGATTTCAAACTCCAGCTCCTGGATGATGCGGGCCTTTTCGGCCAAATTAAGGGGCTCGGTTTCCTCCTGCAGGAGAATATCCAAAGCCTGCCTGATTTCCTTGGCCACCGCGGTCTCTTCCAGCGACTCCAATTGGCCGAGATCCAGGCGTTCCAGCAGCCGGTGGTGAATGCGGGTCTTGACTTCGTACAAGCGAACTTCGCGACTGTCGTCCTGACGAGGGCTGGAGAACAAAAGACGCGGCGCCTCCGCCTCTTTCACTCCGACTTCCCGAAGGTTTTTCTTATTGCTGTAGCGCAAGAATGCCATACCTTACCCC
>JAFDHU010000291.1 GCA_019308625.1 Deltaproteobacteria bacterium | reverse complement strand
AACAGAACCCCCCACCCCCTATAGTCTCCCCTAAAGGGGAGACTAGTCCCCCTCCCCCCAAGGGGAGGGGCGCCTCTCTCTCCAAGGTGAAGGCAGACAGGTTCACTCCCAACGGTCTGGGGCGCCTGTGGAACGAGGTGGCCGACCCGGTTTTCCCCCGGGTGATCCTGCCCTTCTCCGAGAAGCGGGCCAGGAAGTTCCGGCCCGCCATCCGGGAGCGGCCCGACCCGGAGTGGTGGCGGCAACTGTTCCTCAAGGCTGGCGGGCGGACCTGGAGTTCGTGGTGCGCCGGCGGGAGGAAATCCTGGAGGGCAAGTATGAGCGGGCACCCAGACCGGTGGCAGAGCCGGCCAGGCCGAGGCCCAGGGCCGACCCTGATTGTCCCGTCTGCCGCGGCAAGGGCTGGGAGCACTACGAGGACGAACGGGGCGCCCAGATGGCCCGGCGCTGCAAGTGCTGGAAGGTGAGAGATGGCTGAAAAAATGGTCAGATGCGACAAATTTCAACCCCGCCAACTGGAGCTGGGCGGAGCCCTGCACGCCCTGCACCAGGGGCCCTGCCGCTACCACATGGGGGGCGAGCTCTGCTCACACCCCCGGATGTTCATCTGTCAGACCAGAGGATATGCGGCTTGGCCTTGGCGGGCTGATTCCGATGAGGACGGGGAAGGCTGATGGGAAGCGAGAAGCTGTTTTCCCCCGAAGCGGAGCAGTCGGTGCTGGGCGCGGTGTTTCTCAGGCCCGCGGTGCTGGATGAGGTGGTGGAGGTGCTCAAGCCCGAGGACTTTTACCGCCCGGCTCACGGCCTGATCTTCCAGGCCATGCTGGACCTGTGGGGCCGCCAGGAGCCGGTGGACACAGTCACGGTGACCGACCTGCTCAAGCGCCGCCGGCAGCTCACCCAGGCCGGAGGCCCCTTTTTCCTGGCCTCCCTGGGCGACCAGGTGGGCACGGCGGCCAATGCGGGCCACTACGCCCGGCTGGTGCGGGACCTGTCCAGGGTCAGGCGGTTCCGCGAGACCCTGCTCAAGCTGGCGGACAAGGCCGTCAACGGCTTGGAGGACGCGGGCGCCTTCCTGGACGAGGCCGAGGCGGAGATTTACCGGGCGGTGCACCGTGACGATGGCGGGAGGGGCCAGCCCGTCCCCGTGGGCCAGGTGGCGCGGGAGGTTCTCGCCCAGCTTGAGGCCCAGAGGCGGGATTCCCTGCCGCCAGGATTGCAGACCGGCTTCTTTGACCTGGACGCCCGCATCGGCGGTCTGGAGCCGGGCAACCTGTATGTGGTGGCGGCCAGGCCGGGCATGGGCAAGACCGCCCTGGCCCTGAACATCGCGGTGAATGTGGCCCGGAGCGGGCAGCCGGTGCTGTTCCTGTCGCTGGAGACGGGCAACAGCCAGTTGACCCAGCGTCTCCTGGCCGCCCTATTCAACCTCAGCCACCAGCACCTGCGGGACGGCCAGATTGACGAGCGGGAGTGGGAGCGGCTGGTCCGCTTGGCGGAGAAGCTGGACCTGCCCCTCTACCTGGACGACCAGAGCGCCATGACCCACCTGGAGGTGCGGGCCCGGAGCCGCCGGGCGGCGGCCAAGTGGGGGATCAGGCTCCTGGTGGTGGACTACCTGCAGTTGGTGTCGGCGCCGGAGGCCAAAAGCCGGGAGCAGGAGGTGGCGGCCATCTCCCGGTCGTTCAAGGCCCTGGCCAAGGAGCTTGACGTCCCGGTGCTGGTGCTGTCCCAGCTCAACCGGGCCTGTGAGGCCCGCCAGGACAAGCGCCCGGTTCTGTCGGATTTGCGGGAGTCCGGGGCCATTGAGCAGGACAGCGACGTGGTGGCCTTCCTCTACCGGGACGACTACTACCGGGAGGACAGCCCCGACCGGGGCGTGGCGGAACTCCTGGTGCGCAAAAACCGGCACGGGCCCACCGGGACAGTAAAGCTCCAGTTTGAAGCGGAGTTGGTGACCTTCCGGAATCTGGCCAGGGAGGAGGTGCCGTTTTGATGCCCGTGAAAATCCAGAGAATAGAATTGAGGCGCTGCGACAAATTTGAGCCCCGCTTATATAAGCTGACTGGCATTGAGGATTTAGGTTGTTGCCGATTCCATATGGGAGGCAATCGTTGTTTATATCCTGGGGACAAAATTGTTTATACCTGCCACACATACGGCTTCCCGCTCTGGCTTGGCCGGGACGGCTCGGACGAGGATGGAGAGGAGTAAAGACCATGCTACTGCCAGAGAAATACATCTTGGTTGGCAAAAGGCCGGTGCCGGAGCCGGACTTGGTCAAGTGGGCGCAGTGGTATGAACGCGCTGAAAACCGGGTGGTGAAGCAGACCAAACTCGGGGAAGCGACTGTGTCCACCATCTTTCTGGGTATTGACCACCGGTGCAGCGGCGATGGCCCCCCGCTCCTGTTTGAGACGATGGTGTTCGGGGGCGAACATGACGGCTGGCAGGAGCGCTACGCCACTTGGGAGGAGGCCGAAGCCGGACATGAACGGGCGGTGAAAATGGTGCGGGAGACAGCGCCAGGGGGAGCTGAAAATGGATTGCGAACACTACGCGCCGTGGCATGAGGCCGAGCCGCCCCTGCAGACGGCAGAGTGCCGGTATACCGATCAAGTGCCGGGGACATGGCAGGTTCGCTGCCGCAATCCGAAGGCGCCTCACTACGGCCACGCCTGCCCCTGGGCGGGCAACTGGAAAGATTTGCAGAAAGGAGGAGCAGGATGAACAACTACTTTCTAACCAAAGTCAGGGATTACTCGGGCGTTGAGCAGGTGAGCTTGGCCC
>JAFDHU010000008.1 GCA_019308625.1 Deltaproteobacteria bacterium | reverse complement strand
TGCCTTGTTTGTCAGTGACGTCGGGACTCATGCCAGCCTGCAGAAAAAGCCTGACTACCAGCAGGTCCCCGTCCTTGGCCCGGTCCACGAAAGTATCCTCATTGTATTTGATGTTCATCTGCCCCAGCTTGAGGCGGGCCTTCTCCTGGGAGTTGCCGCAGGCCAGAAAAACCCCGATGACAAGGGAAAGGACGGTATATTTCCAAAAGAGGGAACTCATTTGATTTCTTACCGGGCAGGTCATTTTATTCCTCCTTTAACAGGAAAGCAGGTGGAAGGGGAGAACGGCCGCTACCACGCCGCAAGTCATCCGAGACGGTGGCATCTTGTCCGCCATTTTTATCGTGAACCAGGAAAAAGGTCAATAGTGGAAAAACGGCAACAAATTGTTCCGTCTGGGTAAAAAATACCTGTTTCCTTGACAATCTTCCAAGAAACCCTTATAAGTTTGGAGTAATTACTCAGTGAATTACTTGGTAAAAAAAGCAAAGTCGCAACGTTAGCCTGCGCCATTTATATTGAAAGATTGAAAGAAATTTATTAGAAGCACGTGCCATTGGGATTTTCTGCACGATGCTCCCGGGGTATGCCGGAGGGGGACATGAGACGGTTAGTGGGCATAATTTTGGCAGTCGGTCTGACGGCCGTTCTGGTTTTGCCAGCAAGGCCGGTCAAGGCCCAGGAGCGCCGCTATTTTGAGCGTCTGGAGGAGCGGCCCAGCGCGGCCTGGATGATGGTGGACACCCTGGCCTTCCGGCCGGCGGGGTTGGTCACCACTATCGGAGGGGTGGGCCTGTTCGCCGGCACCCTGCCCATCACTCTGGCCACCGGCACCTCGGGGTGTGCCATGGAGGCCTTTATTGAGCGGCCGGCGCGCTGGACCTTCCAGCGGCGTCTGGGGCGGCGGGGCTATGGCCGTTCTTTTTGGCTCCCCTGACCGCAGCCGCACTAGGGTCCCCAGGCTAAAAAAAATTCCTGACCGAAGAGGTAAATTAAGGCGCCCGCCCCCAGAAAGGGCCCGAAAGGGATGGGGGTGCGGGCGCCTTGCTTGTGTTTGGCGGCCAAGGCTAGGCCGGCGACGCTGCCCAGGAAGGCCCCGAGGAGCACCACCCAGGGAAGGGCCGGCGCGCCCAGATAGGCCCCGATCAGGGCCATGAGCTTCACATCCCCGCCCCCCAACCCCTCCCGGCCTGTGAGGCGGTGATAAACCCAGGCAATAAGATAAAACGACGCCCCGCCCAGGAGGGCTCCCAGCAGAGCGCTTCGGAAAGAGAGGTGGGGCAGGATAAGAGACAGGACCAGGCCCAAGGCCAGGCCGGGGTAGGTGAGGCAGTCGGGAAGCAGGAAATGCTCCAGGTCCAGGAAGCTCAAGGCTACCAGCAGGGCGGTGAAAGGGAAGTAAGCCAGGAGCGCGGGGCTGGCGGGGAATTTGAACCACAGGGCTGCGGCCAGCCCGCCGCAGAGGGCCTCCACCAGGGGATAGCGCCAGGGAATGGCAGTCCCGCAGGCCCGGCAGCGGCCCCGCAGCAGGACAAAGCTGACCAGGGGGAGGTTGTCCCGCCAAGCCAGGGGGACGCCGCAGGTCGGACAACGGGAGCGCCCCCGGAGGACGCTTTCCTGCCGGGGCAGGCGGGTGATGACCACATTCAGGAAGCTGCCTACGGCCAGCCCCACGAGCATTGCCAGAATAGGGGCGAACATTGCGGCTGGGGCCGGGACCCCCTATTCTGTGCCGAATTCCAGGCTGCGCATCCGGGAAAGAGGCATATTCCAGTAACCCGCCGAGGTCCGGCCCTCCAGGATCTGGTTGGTCTCCACCTCCACCTGCAGCCGTTCCCCGCTGACCAGGAAAATCTCCGCCGGGCGGAAGTCATCGGAGCCCGGGGAGAGGAACTGGATGCGGCTGATTTGGGCCAAGGGGAGCCACAGGTTGGCGTCCCCTCGCCGGACCTGGAGTTCCTGGCGGGTGCCGGGCACCCTCAAGCCCGTCACATAGTAATGCACCCCGTCTTCCGAGGTGACCACGCTGGGCCAGGTCTGGGGCGGCGGCGCCGCCGGCGGCGGCTGGGTGCAGGCTCCCGCTACAAAGGCCAGACACAGGCCCATGATCATCAGACAGAAAAAGTGCCGGGTGGTTCTGGTGCTCATGACAGTACAGTCACTCCCGTTGGACAAGATTAAAGGATCAGTTTAATCAACTTTATCAAAGGACCCTGACAGGCCCTGGTGCCCTAGTGACTAGGCAGTCGCCCGCGCCACTGACTAGCCGGTCCTCACAGGTCCTTACCGATGGCGAAGGCCCGGCCCAGGAAGACCCCGAGGCCGTGATAGGTGCGGACCTCGGGGCCGAAGACCACAGGCCTTACTTTTTCAATGTCCGGCAGTCCCCGCTCTCCCAGGACTTCCGGGTCGGCTTTGACATCCAGGATTTCCCCGATAAACAGGGTATGCAGGCCAAGCTCCAGGGTATGGGTCAGGCGGCATTCCAGGACCAAGGGGCACTCCGCCACATAGGGGGCGTCCACCAGGTCGCTGTTGACCGGGGTGAAGCCGGTCTTGGCGAACTTGTCCACTTCCCGGCCGGAGGCGATGCCGCAAAAATCGGCCTCCCGGACGTGCTTTTCGGAGGGGATGCTGATGGTGAAGGCCTTCCGGGCCATGATGCTGCCGTAAGAATAGGTGGCCGGGCGCAGGGACACCCCCGCGCTGGGGGGCTTGGAGCAGACGATGGCCGCCCAGGCCGCGGTCATGATATTGGGCCGGCCATCCGCGTCATAAGTGCCCACCAGCCATACGGGTGTGGGAAAGGCCAGGGTTCTGGGCCCCAGGGACTTTTTCATGACCCACCTCCAGAGATGCGGCCAGTCGGTTGCAGTTTAGACCCGCGCCGGATAAGCCGGTCGCCGCGGGTCTTTCCGGAACTTTCCGAAAATTCCCCTTATCCTACTGTCAGGTGCACCTGAAATCAACCTATTTTCCAGGACACTGACCCCGACCGTGGATGGCCAGAACGGATATTACCCCCGCCGCGCCGATCAGGGCTCATCCCAGGGCGGCGCGGAGAACCCTTGAGGCATTGACCCCTAAGAGTTATCCTGTTAAGGTTTGAAAAGCCTGGTTATCCGGGAAAACTATGTTCACTGCTGACCTGTATCTGGACCGCATTGACTTGGCCGGGTATCTGACTCCAGAGGAATGTGAGGCCGCCGGGGTGCAGGAAGCCCGGGAGCTGGCCGCAGCCCTCCAGGAAGGCCGCCTCCGCCTGGAGGACTGCCCCTTTTTCCCGTCCTGGAAGCGATATGCCCTGTCCCTGGCGCTGCGGGCGGCGGAGGTGTTGCCGCCGGTGCCGTCACTGGAGCTGCCCCGGCCGGTGCCGCCGGAGCTGTATGACCTTAATGAACCGGGGCCGGAGGCCCCCATCCTGGTCACCGGCAACAGCGAGTTCACCCTGACGGTGCTGACGGCGATATTGGCCACCACCGTGAGTCCTTTTTATCTGCTTCTGGTGGACTGCCGGGGGGACACGGTGGACATGGCTATGGTCTTTCAAAGCTTTAAGCCGGAGCGCCTCAGGCAGGCCCTGGCGCACCATGACCTGGCGGGTAAAGTATCCCATCGGCGGCTCATCATCCCGGGCTGGTGCGCGCCCTTGAAAGACGACCTGGCCCGGGAAACCGGCTGGGAGATCCTGGCGGGCCCGGTGTGCGCCGGGGAGCTGCCCCTGTTCATGGGGGAGGCCTGGCGGCCGCCGCCGGGCGCCGGCCTGTGAGTTGAAGACTTCCCCGTCCTTGGTTGCCCCCTCTGACCAAGGCGGATATATTAAAAGCTAGCTTTGGGGGCCGGGAATGTGAATCCGCCCTCAAACCGGTTCCACCATCCGTGAGAGTAATTATGAAGACCATCCTGGTAGTGGACGACGACGACGCCGTCCGGCAGCTCATCGCCGATGAACTCAGGGATGAGGGCTACCGGGTGCTCACCGTGAATAATGCCCGGGACGCCTTAAAGGTCGTGGAGGAGGAGCCCCTGGACCTGGTCATCCTGGACATCCGCATGCCCGGCATGGACGGGCTGGAGGCCCTGCCCCGCATTCTGGGGCTGAAGGAAAATATCAAGGTCATCCTGAACACAGCTTATTCCATTTACAAGGAAAGCTTCATGAGCTGGGCCGCGGATGCCTATATCGTCAAATCCTCCGATCTCACCGAACTGAAAAACAAGATCAGGGAGCTTATCTGAGGCAGGCTTATGGACCCCTTCAAGGGAGTCACCACCATTATTATGGCGGGCGGCCGGGGTGAACGTCTTTTTCCCCTGACCCGGGACAAGGCCAAACCCGCCATTACCTTCGGCGGCATCTACCGGATCATTGATTTTACCCTGTCCAATTGCCTTAATTCCGGTATTCGGCGCATTTACGTGCTTTCCCAGTACGGCAGCTTTTCCCTGGATCAGCACCTGCGGCTGGCCTGGAACCTGGTGCGGCCGGAGCTGGGGGAGTACATCTATTCCATTCCGCCCCAGCAGATCACCGTGGATCGCTGGTACCGGGGCACCGCTGACTCCATTTACCAGAACCTCAAGCTTCTGGACGAGGAGCGGCCCCGGCAGGTGCTCATCCTCTCCGGGGATCACGTCTACAAGATGGACTACGGCGCCATGCTGGATTTCCATCTGGCCAAAAAGGCCGACTTGACGGTGGCGGCGGTGCCGGCCCCCCGGCAGGAGGCCAGCGCCTTCGGCATCCTTCACGTGGATGAGGACCAAAGGGTCATAGAATTCCTGGAAAAACCCGCGGAACCCCCCGGCATTCCGGGGAATCCGGACTATTCCCTGGTCTCCATGGGGGTCTACGTGTTTGAGTCCGAGGTGCTGGTCCGGGAATTGATTGCTGACGCCAAAAATCCTGACAGCCAGCATGATTTCGGCCGCAACATCATCCCGGCTATGGTGGGACGCAAGCAGGTGTATGTCTTTAACTTTGAGGACCCGGTGACCCGCATGCCCTGCTACTGGCGGGACATCGGCCAGTTGGACGCCTATTTTGCCGCCCATCTGGACCTGCTGGGAGAAGACCCGGTCTTTGATCTGCTGGAGGGGGATTGGCCCATCCGGGGGCAGAGGTGTGCCGCCCCGCCGGCCAAGTATTTCAGTAGGGAGAAGCCGGTGGAGGTGACGGATTCCCTGGTGTCCCCCGGCTGCATCCTGCAGGAGGCCAGGGTGACCCGCTCGGTGCTGTCCCCGGGAGTACAAATCGGCCGGGGGGCCGAAGTGGAGGAGGCCATCCTCTGGGACGGGGTGAAGGTGGGGCTGGGCGCCCGCATCAGAAAGGCCGTCATCGAGGACGGCGTCCACATCCCTCCCCGCTTCACCATCGGTTATGACCTGCAAGCCGACGCCAGCCGGTTTCCGGTAACTGAAAGCGGCGTCGTGGTGGTGCCCAACAACGTGATTCTGGAAGGGCCGTAATGCGCGTGGCGGCTTTGGGCCAAGCCGGACAGCTCAACTCCACCCGCCTGTATCTGGTGCGCCACGGCCAGGTGGCCGACGGCCACACCCATCGCTACCACGGCCACAACGATATCGGCTTGAGCCCGCAAGGGGTGCAGCAGTTGGAACGCCTGGCGGAGCAGCTTCGGCCGGTGTCCTTGGCCGCGGTGTATGCTTCGGATTTGGCCCGCTCCCGGGAAGGGGCCGCCATCCTCTGTCGGGGGCGAGGCCTGTCCTTTGAGGCGGTCCCCGAATTCCGGGAAATCAATTTCGGTCTGTGGGAAGGCCTCACCTTGGAAGAAATTGCCCAGCGCTACCCGGAGCAACTGGAGGCCCGCCTCCGGGACTTGGCCCGCTACCGCATCCCCGAGGGGGAGAGCCTGATGGACGTGCGGGACCGGGTCCTGCCCAAGCTTAAAGAAATCCTGGCCCGACATCAGGGCCAGGCCGTGGCCTTGGTGGCCCATGCCGGAGTGAACCGGGTCATCCTGTGCGAGGCCTTAGGGCTTCCCTTAACCCACCTGTTCCGCCTCCATCAGAACTACGGCTGCCTCAATATCATTGACTACCTGCCGGACTTCACCGTGGTGCGGCTGCTGAACGGCGGAGTCAACGGCGAGGCCGTGGACTGAGGAACCCCTGAGCCAACGCCGGTTTGCCGCTCTCATTCCCTTGCCGGCTTCTCTCCATGCCGCGGCCCGGTTTCCGGCCGGAAGGCCGTCGCTCCGGGCTGCGGGAATCAGTCCTGACACTCCGGTCCGCGGCCGGCCAGGGGGTTTTCCCCCAGCAGAGCCAGGAGATGGAGCAGAATCCGGGCAGTGGCCCCCCAGATGACCGTATCCCCCTGCTTCCAGCAGCAGACCCGGATCACCCGGCCCTGGTATTCGTAGTCGCTGGTGCTCCAGCGTTCCGGCGGCAGAAACTCCCGGACGGCAAACACCAGAAGCCGGCTGACCTCCACCGGGTTGGGCCGGAATTCATAGGGGTGGGGGATGAGGGCCACAAAGGGGTTAATCCAGTAGCCGGTGACCGTGGCTACCGGGGGAAGCCGGCCCAGCACCTCCACGACTTCGGCTTTCAAGCCGATTTCCTCCTCCGTCTCCCTGACCGCGGTGGTCAGGAGATCCGGGTCGCCAGAGTCCCGCACTCCTCCGGGGAAGGAGATCTGTCCCTGATGATCCCTGACAGTGTAGGTCCGCTGGGTAAACAAAAGGTGGAGTTCGCCGTTTACCGGAAACAGGGGCACCAGCACCCCGGCCGGCAGGAGGCCCGGCGGAGGTGGAGGCGAAGCCTCCGGCGGGGGCAGGAGCTCCCGGAGGCGGGTCAGGAGGATCAAATCCAAAGCCTGTGCCAGTTCACAAATTTTGCCGCTTGTATCATACCACAGGGAGACGGAGGGGGGAACAGGTGCTGAGGAGGCCGCGGTGATCCCTTGAAGAAAGGGGTGATGACCCCGGAAAGGACCTGCCTTCCGGGCAGCCTGGCCCCGGGCGGACTGATTTGACAAAGACCAGTGGCCGCCTTATTTTGGAACTATCCGGTTTGCCGGGGTGCACATCTGCAGAAGCCAGGAAAGGGGAAGTCCACATGACCACCGTAGGAGAATATATGCTGAAGGCCCTGAAAGACGCCATCCAGATGGAGGTGGACGGGCGCCAGTTTTATCTGGAGGCGGCCAAGAAAGTGAGCAACGAAGGGGTGCGCCAGATACTGGAGTACCTAGCTGAATCCGAAGTCTACCATATCCAGAAATTTCAGGAAATCTACGAAAATCTACAAAAGGAAAATCATTGGACCGAGGAGTTGGCGGAATTCAAGCCCCCCAAGAGTGAGCCCTATGTCTGTGTCCTGGCCATGACCCGAGCCGGTGAGGGCACCGGCGGCAAAGATGACCTGGAAGCTCTGAGGACCGGCATCCGGATGGAGGAGTGTGCTATTGACTACTACACCAAGCTGGCCAGGGAGACCAACGTGCCTTTGGCTCGCCGCTTCTTCATCAGCTTGGCCCATGAAGAACGGGGCCATTACATGATGCTGCTGGATTTGCACAACTATCTGAGCGATCCCGAGGATTGGTTCTACGTGAAGCAAATGAGCCACGTGGACGGCGCCTGAACCTGGAGCAGGCACCGCGGCTGCCGGTGAGAAACCTGGCGCAGCCGATTATAGCGGAGACAGGGCATGGAACTTATCGTGCTGGGATCGGGTACCGGGGTGCCGTCGCTCCGGCGGGGCGCGCCGGCCTACGCGGTCAGGGCTGCCGGCCGCCTCATCATGCTGGACTTGGGCAGCGGCGCCTGTCGGGGCCTGCTGCACCACGGCCTTTCCTTCTCGCAAATCGACATCATCGCCATCACCCACCTGCACCCGGACCACATCGGCGACCTGGTGGGTTTTCTTTTCGCCACCCACTATTCCCTGGGCTACACCCGGGAGGTGCCCTTCGCCATTCTGGCGGCCCGGGGCTTTCGGGAGTTCCATGCCAAGCTGAAAATCCCCTTCGGCGACTGGGTGGAGCCCCCCGAGGGCCTGATGGACATCTGGGAGCTAAAGCCCGACGGGCCGGACCAGGTGATTTTTGAAGGGCTGACCGTGAAGAGCGCGCCGGTCAATCATATTGCCGGGTCCCTGGCCTACCGGCTGGAGGCCGGGGGCAAAACCCTGGTCTATTCCGGGGACACCGACGTGAGCGACTCCCTGGTGGAGCTGGCCCGGGGCGCGGACCTCTTCCTCCTGGAGTGTGCCAACCCCTTCAAGGTGCCGGGACACCTGACCCCCGCGGAGGCCGGCTGGCTGGCGGCTCGGGCCGGGGTCAAACGTCTGCTCCTGACCCACTTCTACCCTCCTTGCGATGAAGAGGATGTGGCGGCTGTGGCCCGCAAGGAATTCCGCGGGGAGGTGCTCCGGGCCGAAGACGGCCTGCGGCTGGAAGTCTGATAAGGGCAGGGAGGGGCACTCCCGCACACCGCTGGCGGGCGGCTCCGGCTGCTTCGGCGGGCCATCAGCCAAGGCGGCCGCCACCGGTTTTCAGGTCGGGGTCGCCTCCTTTTTGGGGCGCAGCGGCACCGGATGGGAATCCTCCCGGCCGCAGCGCGCTCAGTAGCTTCTCTTCAGCAGTTCTTCCGTTATGGCCCGGAAATAGGTTTTTTCAGGGGAGTCGGGAAAGCAGTCCAGATTGGCCTGGGCCTCAGAGGAATAATGACGGGCGCGCTCCCGGGCATAGTCCAAGGAGCCGTAGGTGTGCAGAATTGCCAAGATTTCCGGGGCCTTGTCGGGGGTGGCGTCCCGGGCCAGGGCAGTCAGACGCTCCCGGTCAGAGCTGTCCGCGTGGGCCAAGGCGTGAATCACCGGCAGGGTGATGCGGCCCTCCTTCAGGTCGTTGATCACCGGTTTGCCCAGCTTCCTTTCATCCCCCACAAAGTCCAGGATGTCGTCCACCAACTGATAAGTGATGCCCAAATTCAGGCCGAATTGCCGCAGGGCTTCCTCCTCCTCGGCGGGCAGGCCCCCCAGGATGGCACCGACCTGGCAGGCCGCAGCCATAAGCACGGCGGTCTTGCGGATAATGACGTCAAAATACTCCGGTTCGGAGAGGGACAGGTTGCGGGCGTGCAAAAGCTGGAGGATTTCGCCTTCGGCCATCAGGGTGGTGGTCTGGGCCAGGACCTGGAGCACCTTCAGCTGGTCGGTAGTCACGGCCAGGGACAGGGCCTTGGCCAGCAGGAAGTCGCCCACCAGGATAACCGCTTGGTTGCCCCAGATGGTGTTGGCGGTGGTGATGCCCCGACGCACGCTGGCCGCATCCACCACGTCGTCATGCAGCAGGGTGGCGGCGTGGAGATATTCAAAGATGGTGGAGAAGTCAGCCAGGTGATTCCCCCGGCAGCCGGACATGCGGGCCGCCAGGACAAAAAGCAAGGGCCGGATGCGCTTGCCGCCGCTGAGGAGAATGTGCTGGCCCACCTGGGAGATGAAGGGAACGTGGGTGTGGAGATTAGCCGCTAAGGCGCGATTAATCTCGGCTAATTCCTTGTCCAGCTTTTTCAGGATGCGCGGGCGGCCCATGACGGAGTCTTCCAAGTGATAAAAATAACTTAGTCCCTTGCCGTTGTCAATCAATAGTCCGGCGCGGGTATTTGCACCTATAGAAATATAGCCTAGAGGGGAGGTTCTCCACGGCAGGGACCAGTTGCCCGCCGCGGCTTGGCGCGTTTTTCCCTGCACCACGCCCAGCCCTGGCTGGAATGACCGACTCAGCTGGAGGTGGTTCTTCGGGAAGACGGGGTGGGAAGCTCTGCCAAATGGGAATGGTAGTAGCTGATGATTTCCCGCTTGGAGATCATGGTGACGATCTGTTCCGGGGACTGGCGGCGCACTACCGGCAGTTCATCTACCTGGAGGGAGGCCATTTTGTCCAGCGCGGTCTGAAGGGTGTCGTCCAGATAGACTTTCTCCACTTCCAGGGTAGCCACATCTGAGGCCCGGATCAGGTGATTCAAGGAATCCTCAAACAGCACCTCCCGGATGTCATTGATGGAGAGGATGCCGATCATTCTGCCGTCGTGGTTGACCACCGGAAAGTAACTCTCGGAGGAATTGGTCACTTTTTTCACCAGCTCCCCGAAAGGCATGTCCGCCGGGATGAGGGTCACTGGCCGCTCCTGCACCGCTTCATAGACCCGGCTTGTCTGCAACAGCCCTCGGGCAAATTCCCGCACATGGGCCGGTGAGACTACTCGGCAGAGCACCTGTTCATCATAAAGGGTGGCGCGGCCCAAAATCAGGAGGTTAATGGCTGACACCAGCATCAGGGGTACCAGCAGGGAGTAGCTGGCGCACATCTCGCTGCTGATGATGATGGCGGCCAGCGGGGTTTTGGCCACGCCGGCAAAGAACCCGCCGATGCCCACTACAGCAAAGGCCTGGGGATGAATGACCCAGCCCGGAGCGATTTGCTGGCCCAAGGCACCGAAAGCCCCGCCCAGCATGGCGCCCATGAACACCGAGGGACCGAAGGCGCCCCCGCTGCCCCCGGAGTTGAGGGTCAGGGAGGTGGCCACCATCTTGAGCACGCCCAGAAGCAACATAATGTACCAAAAGGCCTTGCCTTCCAGGGCCACCTGAATCCAGCCATAGCCGCCGTTGGATACCTGGGGGTAGATGTAGAGGATAAGGCCCACCAACAGGCCCCCCAAGGCCGGCTTGAGGGCCCGGGGAATCTTCAGACGGCCAAACAGATGGTGGCGGACGCCATGAAACATCTTGATGTACAGGTAGCCCATAACCGCCAGAAACACTCCGAAAACCGCAAAAGGGACCAGTTCATTGGGCAGGGTGAAATCCACCGGCCCGGGATAAAACAAGGGCTGGCGGCCATAAACCAGGGAGAAGATGGAATAGGCCACAATGGAGGAAACCACACAGGGCAGAATGGCTTCAAATTCCAGTTCGGTGGAGCGGTACAGGACCTCGGGGGCAAACAGCGCCGCACCCAGAGGGGCATGGAAGATGGCCCCGATGCCCCCGGCGGCCCCGGCCAGCACCAGCAGCCGTCTCTCTCGGGGTCGCAACTTCAGGATGGTGGCCAGGATGGAGCCGAAGCCGGCTCCGATTTGGGAAATAGGTCCCTCTTTCCCCGCAGAGCCGCCGCTGCCGATGGTAAGAACCGAGGCCACCATCTTGACCAGGGGCACCCGGGGGCGCACATAGCTACCGTGGTAGTGGAAGGCCCGGATCATGGCGTCAGTGCCTTCTCCCATGGTTTCCGGCGCAATAAAGGAGGTCAGCAGTCCTGACGCCAAGCCGCCCAAAGTGGGGACCACAATCAACAGCAAGCTATAAGGGGATTTGAAATTGTTGATGAAAGCAGCAGTAGTCTCCCGGCCGGGCTCCACATAACCGGTCTGCAACGAGATGAGGAAGTGAAAGGTCTGCTTGAGCATCTCGTCAAAGGCCACGGCTCCGAAGCCGGCCACTACTCCCACCAGGACGCTAAGTAGCAGCCAGCGGATGTGCCTGGACCAGCGGGAGAGATGCCAGATTACCCGGTCTTTATTGAAATTTTTCACGCGCCACAACCTGCCGGAACCACCTCACCTGCAGAAGGGACTGAATCGGAGCATATTTTATCTGTAGCCCTAATCATAGCCAACAAAAAAGAACTCCTCAGCCGGCAGCTTAAGGCAGGTGAGAAAGTTACCATAGACACAGCCGGTGTCAATGCCGATTTTGTTGGGCATCACCAGGGGATATCTCAGCGGGGTGTGCCCGAACACCACCCGGCGGCCGAAGTCCTCAAAGGAGGCGATAAACTCCCCCCGGATCCACAACAGGTCCTCTTCGCGCTGCTCCTCCAGGGGCACGCCAGGCTTGAGACCACCGTGCACGAAGATATAGTTGTCCGTTACATAGTAAAGCTTCAGATTGGCGTAAAACTCCTCGTGCTCCGGCGGCAGGCGCCAAGGCTGGTGCCGCTCCCAGTCCTCTCCCCAGTACTGCCGCAGGGTGCTGCCGCCGCCATTGAACAAAAAGAGCTCCGGCTGGACGCCGTTCAGAAAATCCAGGAACATGGCCTCATGGTTGCCCTTGAGGCAAATGATGTTCTCCGGCGGAAACTGCTTCCTGAGGTTGATGATGTAATCCACCACCCCTTTGGAGTCGGGACCGCGGTCAATATAGTCGCCGATGAATACCAGCCGGTGCCGATGCAGGTCGGGGTTGACCTGCTTGAGCAGCCGCTTCAGTTGGTCTAGACAGCCATGAATGTCGCCGATGGCGTAGATGTCCGGACTCATTGCTAGGTATTGTTGTAACCCCGGCCCCCTAAAGGAGAGTGGGGAGGGGAGTTTGAGGGGAGGAAGAGTTCGGAATCTCTGGGCCCTCTCCTCAAATAAATCCCTAAAGCCACCTGAACAGCTTTTCCCGGCGGTCCAGGCGGACGAGGCCGGCTTCCCGGGCCGCCCTCTCGGCTTCGGCCAGCTCCAGGCGGGTGGGGAAGCGGTTCAGGGACGGATGTTCCGCCGCCCGGCCGCAGGGGCGGTACTGGGCCATGACATTGACGTAGGTGTGGGGGGAGAGTTCCCGGGCCAAAAATTCCATACACTCCCTGGTGCCAGCCAGGTTGTCGGGCAAAACCAGGTGGCGCACCAGCAGGCCCCGACGGGCGACGCCCTCCTCATCCATCACCAGGTCCCCCACTTGGCGATGCATTTCCTTCAAAGCCTCCCGGGCCCGCTCCGGATAGTCGGCCGCGGTGCAGACCCGCTTGGCCACTTCCGGGTCCCAGAACTTGAAGTCGGGCATGTAGATGTCAATCACCCCGTCCAGCAGGCGCAGGGTCTCCACCGCATCATAGCCGCCGGTGTTGTACACCAGGGGCACGTTCAGGCCGCCCTCAATGGCCAGAGGCAGAGCCTCCAGAATCTGGTAGACTTGATGGGTAGGGGTGACAAAATTGATATTGTGGCAGCCCCTTTTCTGGAGATAAACCATGATGGCCGCCAGGTCCCGGAAGGTAATTTCCTCCCCCTCACCGCCGTGGCTGATCTCATAATTT
>JAFDHU010000290.1 GCA_019308625.1 Deltaproteobacteria bacterium | reverse complement strand
TAGGCGGAAAGGGGGTTTGCAGGTGTTTTCTCTCGTCTGGCATTGGATACAGTGGGTTGATGCCAATCTGGACAAGGCCGTTGCCGCCCGGATGATAACGGAATCAGAGGCGGCAGAGATCAGAAAAATATTGGGCCAGGTTTGGGATTTGGCCCGGAATGTGAGCCGCAAGATTGAGGGGCTTCAATCTGCCCGGCCCTGGGGATTTTAACTTTTGTGAAAGGAGGTTTTCATGCCTGAAATTGGCCGCATTTGGGCGACATTCGGCATAGACGCCACCTCATTCGAGGCGGGCCTGAAAAAGGCACAGCGTAGCCTGAAGCGCGTATCCCGGCGGATGGAGAACCTGGGCCGGGACCTGTCCATGAAGGTCAGCCTGCCCTTGGCCGGACTGGGCGGGGTCGCCCTGAAAATGAGCACCGATTTCAACCGGGCCATGGCCAATGTGGCCACGTTGATTCCCGGCAACATCAAGCGCGTGGAGGAACTGAAGGGTGCGGTTCAGGACTTGGCCATAGAAACCGGGAAAAGCACGTCTGATTTGGCCGGGGGGCTATACCAGGTAATTTCCGCGTTTGGCGACACCAAGGATTCCATCAAGCTCCTGTCGATTGCCGCCAAAGCTGCCGTTGCGGGCTTGTCCAGCACCAAGGAATCCATTGACCTGCTGAGTGCCGTGACCAAGGGCTACGGCGACACTTCTGCCGAGGCAGTTCAAAAAGTTGCCGACTTGGCCTTCGCTACGGTCAAGCTGGGCCAGACCACGTTTCCGGAATTGGCCGCCAGCATCGGCAGAGTGACGGCGCTGGCCGTGAGTCTGGGCATCAAAATGGAGGAGGTGTTTGCCGTTTTCGCCACGGGGACGGGGACTCTCGGCTCAACCTCTGAGGTGGCGACGCAATTGCGCGGGGTCATAGACGCCTTTTCCGCCCCTACTACCCAGATGACCGCCCTGATAAAAAAGCTGGGTTTCGAATCGGGCCGGGCCATGATTCAGGACTTAGGGCTGGGCAGGGCGATTCAGATGGTGGTGGAGGCGGCTGAAGCCAGCGGCACACCGCTTAAAAAATATATCGGCAGTATTGAGGGGCAAACCTTGGCCACAGCCTTAGCCGGAAAGCAGGCGGACGAGTTTAAGCAAAAGCTTGAAGCCATGGCGCAAGCTGCGGGGGCGGCCAATCAAGCCTATGACGAGCAAACCGAGAAGCTGAACAAGTTGGGCCACACTTATGACCAACTCAAGCGAAGGCTGGAAGTATTGGGCCAGAGGCTAGGTGACGCCATACTGCCTTTGGCCGAGCAGGTGATGAAACACCTTGACCCCATAATAAAAAAGGTTGAGGGCTTGTCCCAGGCCTTTGCCGCGGCCGACCCGGGAACTCAGAAGCTGGTGGTGAGTCTGGGCCTGCTGGCCGCGGCGGTGGGGCCGGTGATACTGATTTTCGGGAAACTGGCGGCCCTGGTGGGAGGTGCTTTCGGAGTTAACGGCTGGGTTGTCGTGGGAGTTGCCGGGGGGATTATGGCCCTCGGAGGCATTATCTGGGGCCTGGTGAATGTTTTTAGAGATGCCGTCAACGCTATCAGGAACATTGGAGAGATTTTAACAGATTCCTGGAACACCATCTGCGAATTCCTGGGGGAACGGTGGCGGCGGACCTGGGAAGGCATTGCCCGGACCCTGGCAAAAGCCCTCAACTGGATGTCCGAAAAGCTCAGCCAGTGGACTCCTGACCTCTACATTGACCTGAGCCTGACCATTGACGAGACGACCAACAAGGTCAAGGTTGTGGCCGAGAAGGCCGCGCAGGGCGTGGAGAAAGTCAAGGAGGCCGCAAAGCAGGCCGGCAATGCCCTGGCAGAAACCGGAACCAAGGCGGCGATTAGTCTGGACAAGGTGGCCAGCGGGGCCGGGAAGGCCAGAACGGCCCTGGAACCCGTTAAGACGCTGTATGACTGGATAGACATAACGGGCCGGGCCGTAAGCGGTGTTACCGAGGCCCTTTACCGGAACTTTGATTACCTGGCCCAGGCCACGGGCCGCGCCAGGGATGCCATGGCCGGACTTATCCGGAGCGTCATCCTGGTTGACCAGGCGGCTGCCGGCATCGATAAGGCAGAAGCGGCGATTCAGAGGATGGACCAAGCCATGCTTCAGACCCAGGGCCGAATCACCGAAGCGGCGCGGCGGATGCAGGAGATGGAGCAAGCAGCGGGCCTGACGGCTGAAAAAATCAGCCAGGAGTTTGTTTACGCCTTTGATTCCATCAGCCGGAACCTGGCCGATATGCTGGCCCGGGGCAAGTTTGATTTTGAACAGTTCGGCCAGGCGGTAATGAAGACATTAATCAACATGATTCTGATGCCCCTTAACCAGATGTTCCGGCAAGTCGGACTGGGCCTCTCGTCATGGATTACCGGCCTGTTCGGCTTCGCCGAGGGCGGGGTATTTTCCCATGGCCGGGTGCTGGCCATGGCCCGCGGGGGGATAGTCGAGGGCGGGGTATTTTCCCATGGCCGGGTGCTGGCCATGGCCCGCGGGGGGATAGTGACGCGGCCCACGCTTTTTCCCATGGCCGGGGGCCTGGGGCTCATGGGCGAGTCCGGCCCGGAGGCCGTGCTGCCCCTGGAGCGGATCAGGGGCACGCTGGGGGTGAGGGCTGAAATCAGCTCAGCGCCTACTCATATTCACCTTCACAATCATGGGGAGCCCCTTAAAATCAACCGAGCATGGTTTCAGGGGGGAGACTTGCATGTCGAGCTGGACCGGGTTATGGCAGCCACAGTCAGAAGGGGCGGTGAGTTTTCCCGGGCTCTTGAAACGGAGTTCGGCATCAGGCGGAATGTTATGGGGCGATGAAGGAAGAACATATCCAGATCATTCTGACCCTCCTGGTGAGGGATGACCACCTTCACATTGCCGCGGATGCAGACCTGGGCCGGATAAAAGGGCGGATGCGGGTTCCGGTTTTGGAGCAGGTAGTGGCCAGGTGGGATGAACTCATGGCCCGATTCAAGGAGGGCCTGGAGAATTTCATTGATATTCACCGGCAGATGCATTGATTTTTTCCTTGACACCCTGCCCTGATTTGTGGGAAG